>CALCCH010000564.1 GCA_937899855.1 uncultured Saprospirales bacterium
GGACACGTGAGCAAATAAATGAGGATCAATGCTGGAAAAATAGGCCTTTAGGGTATCCATACGGCTTGGTTCGTAATTGGTTGATAACCATCATCATCAGGTAAAATCAAAATATAACATCATAAATACTTAGCAGACAAATTGAAATTTTTCACCCCATTCTGGGACTGCTTGCACGGTACATTTAGGGTATTTTTTAACCCTAAATTTTTTTAATCATGCTCAGTAAAATCGAAGCAACCCAGGTTTTTAAAAAAATTACTCAGCAACAGCAAACGGCCATTAAGGGAGGAGGTATTATTACCGAAGATCTAATGATGAACTAGACATTTTCGCCCCTCCTTGAGAAGGTAAAATTCCCGGAGCTCACGTAAACCTGTTGTGAAACTTCGGGGATTTTACTACCTTGTGGTTACAATCGGTGGACGCAACAGAATTGTTTAGGTAAGTTATAACAAGATCATCAATCTGTGTGCTCTTTTTGTTAAAAAATCCGGTTTAAGCCTAACATTTATTTCTCCCTTCTCCTTGAATATTGCTGGTAAGACCATCTTGAGTCAAGCTAACCGGTGTAAAGCATCACGGTATAGCATCAACTCGTAAGCGCGCAGTTGCATCCCACTGAGGGTGTTATTGTCCAAACGTTTCGCTACCCCAATCAGTGGTGGTGGGCGGGGCTCCGTATACGCAATCGCCAATTACGGTGGAGAAAGTGCGACGGAGAAAGCAATGCCTAACACTGAGCATTTTTAGGGTTAGTGTGGCTCAATAGCGGAAAGCCGTGATGGTTTTCCGCTGAGCCACGCATGGAACCAAAAGCACCAGCAAGTAATATTCTCCTGAAGGGAGAATCTTTGATTCGGGAATGCTGGCGACGGTCAGCGTTCCCTCTTTTCAAACTACCTGAGCCATTGAAATCACCAAATCTTTCAGTGCACCGATTTCTATTATCCATTTCTTCATCAACCCTTTCATCATGAAATCAACCAAGCTATTTTTCCCCTTTTGCAGCGTATTTTTTAGTTGCTTACTCTGGCTGACGAGCTGTGAAAAAGCCACACTTTCTCCGGTATCCGAGAACGGTATCCGCAGTGGTAGCCCTCTCCTACCCTCCTGTACCGACTGTGGCGATTACTGCAATTGGGACTCGGTTCTGGAAGCCATCCGTGACCCGGAGGACCCGCAAAACGATCGGATCAACCTGATTCTCTACCACTACTCGATTGCTCTTAAGGACATTTTCGCACTGCCCCCATACCGCTCCATCGTCCTTACGGCCCTGGGTAGTGATCACCCGGGCCCCATTTCCTTACTGGAGCTGGCCGAAAGTCACCCCGAATTCGGAGCGGTTTTCAACCAATACCTTCGCCTGTCCATTGCGGCCGAAGACATCTACCCCCATGGGGCGGAAGCGGATATTGCGGCACTGGTGGCGACGCCCGGTTGGGATGCCAATGCCTACTTGGCCAACAAACTGATCAAAGCGGGTTACGTCTACGAACCGGTGATTTACGAGAGGACGCCGCTGGCGGAGGTGGAGACGGAGCGGGTCACGTTTTTGATTGCTCAGGAGGTCAACGATTGTGATGATGTGGCGGGTTGGCGAGATGGTACCGAAGTTTTGGTGAGTGAGGCGGAGGCACGAGCGGCGACGGACCTGTTGGTATTTGTGGGGCCGGGAAAGGGGCAGCGCCTGGAGGGGGAGGGCCCCGCCGATCGGGCCTCCGCGTTCGACGACGGGCGTATTCCGCGCGAACGCCGCCTGCTGCGGGGGGAGGAGTTGATCGCCAAGAGTGGCAAGATCAAGGGGCTCAGTTACCGTTACGAAAAGTCGGGTAAATCGGAGGTGGTGGCTTTTGTGACGGGCTGGGCTACTGATCCTACGAATCCCTGGATCAAAAATAACAGCGAAGCACAGGAAAAATTCTCCAAAAACGAAATCCGCAATCAAACGACTGTGTCTATCAACCGATCTTTAGCGGGGATCATCGAATCGGCTGCAGCGGCTAACTTATTTATTGGTTTTTACGAGTACGATTGGTATATTTCTAATCGCAATTTAAAATCCATTGCGTGTCCTTGTAACCGCGAAGTTCCCGACGCCAAGTTGGCCATGAAATTCAAACACGAGTGGTACAATACCGATAAGTTTTGTGGTCGACTGACGACCTTGATTCCCGTCACCAATGGGTCCAAGACCATCGATAACTACAAAGGAACCTTTGTGATCCAACGCCGAAACTTATAAGCGCTAGCCATCATTTTCCCAATCCGAGGCTCCGGGGGTTTTAGCCTGCGGAGCCTCCTCCAAATTCGTTTAGGATGAGATATTCCCTTGGTCTTTACTTGATACTGCTGGTTTGTTCAGCGGACGCCCAACTCCCCCTCACCTTCGAAGGGCTCGTCGGTGTACGACTCAATATTTTGGCCCATCAGGATCGGCCCGACGAAGGCAACTTCCTGATTACCTCTCCCCTCGCTGGCCTCAAGGTCTCCCACCGCAAATATCCCTTTGCCCTGACTTTTATGCACGATCGGTCTTATATCGTAAGGCCTTACCCCATCAATGACATCAGCGATGTTCAGGAAATCAACGAGGGGAATCTCCTGAGGGAGCAGTACCGGGGCCAGCGGATTCATTATGGCGTGGGGCACTATTGGTACGGGCAAAATGGATACATTGACTTTGTCTTTACCCGCCGTTCCAAGACCATCCGCTACGTCGCCTTTATGATCGCCGTCCCCGTCGGCCGGGCCGAAATCGAATTCCAATCTTTGCTGCGCTACACAATCTTTGACGTAGGGGATCGCTACCTCCAGGAGATCAACTTTAAGTACCACTTTGGCAGCGCCAAGCAAATCAAAAAAAGTTATCCCACCCGCCTACTCAGCCTCCACTTCGGCCTGGGAGGACGTTGGTTTTTACCCGATCAAGAGTACCTGGTCGGCGAACGTCGGGCCGCCATCGGTACCGCCGCCGCCATCAGTACCGAAGTTCGTGTCGACCGGTGGCGTACGGGCTTGTTTTGGCAAAAAGACTGGTGGGTCGCCATCAATGCGGGTAGCCCACAGCGCTTGTTCAAGGGCTTGATCACCAACAATGTTTTTGGCCTCAAATACCATCACCCATTGACCGAACGATCCTCCCTCAACCTGGCCCTGGGCGCTGCCTGGATCATGGATATTTCCACCCTCGATCAAACCCGGGATCGCATCCTCAATGGCGAGCTCTCGCGTAAATTTTGGAACAACAACATCCGTGGCATCAGTATCGCCCCGTCTTTTAACGTCAACCCCCAGCTCGAAGTCGAACTCCGTCAGATTATCGCCACCCGCGGCGAGCAAGGACTGAACCTGGAGCGGCTGTCCCTCGGCGTTTTCTATAAAATCAAGCCCTGATCCTTCCCCCATTTGCGTACCAACAGCCATTTTCCACATCACTGCCCCTTAATTTTCCTTTAATTGTTCCGCTCCGCCTGCTTTTCCCCGTAAAAAGGCGTACCTTTGCAGCTTCTTTTGCGAAAGTAAATCAAACGATCATGCAGGACCTGCGTAACATCGCCATCATCGCTCACGTCGACCACGGAAAAACCACCCTAGTCGACAAGATTTTGTACCAGTGTAACCTCTTCCGCGACAACGAGTCGCGCAAGGCGCTCATCCTCGACAACAACGACCAGGCACGCGAACGGGGCATCACCATTCTCTCCAAAAACGTGGCGGTTACCTATAAGGGTACCAAAATCAACATCATCGACACCCCTGGTCACTCCGATTTTGGCGGGGAGGTCGAGCGGGTACTCAATATGGCCGATGGCGTCCTCCTACTCGTGGATGCCTTCGAAGGGCCCATGCCCCAAACCCGTTACGTCCTGAGCAAGGCCATCGACCTGGGTCTCAAACCCATCGTGGTGGTCAATAAAGTGGACAAAGAAAACTGCCGTCCCGAAGAAGTCCAGGAAATGGTCTTCGAACTCATGTTTAACCTCGACGCCAGCGAAGACCAACTCGATTTTCCCACCGTCTACGGCTCGGCCAAAAACGGTTGGATGAACGAGCACTGGGACCAGCCTACCGAGGACGTCACCTACCTGCTCGACCAAATCCTGGAGCACATTCCCGCCCCCCAGCAACGCGAAGGTACCCTGCAAATGCAAATCACCACCATCGACTACTCCAACTACATCGGCCGGATCGCCATCGGACGCGTCCACCGGGGCGCCGTACGGACCAACCAGCCCATCTCGCTGGTCAAACGCGATGGCAAAATCGAAAAGACAAGAATCAAAGAATTGTACACCTTCTCGGGGCTGGGCAAGGAAAAAGCCGAGGTGGTCAACTGTGGCGACCTCTGCGCCTTAAGCGGTATCGATGCCTTTGACATCGGCGATACGGTGGCCGATTTTGAAAGCCCGGAGGCCCTCCCCCGCATCAACATCGACGAACCGACCATGAGCATGCTCTTTACGGTCAACAATTCGCCCTTCTTCGGCCAGGAAGGCGATTACGTCACTTCGCGCCACCTTCGCGATCGCCTCTACAAGGAGACCGAAAAGAACCTCGCCCTGCGCATCGAAGAAACCAACTCCCCCGATTCCTTTATGGTCTACGGTCGGGGCATCATGCACCTGTCGGTACTGATCGAGACCATGCGGCGCGAAGGCTACGAATTGCAGGTGGGCAAGCCCCGGGTCATCATCAAGGAGATCGACGAGGTCAAATGCGAGCCCGTGGAATTGCTGTCGGTGGACGTACCGGAAAACTTTTCGGGTAAGGTGATCGAAAACGTCAATATCCGCAAGGGGGAGATGACGGTGATGGAGCCCAAGGGCGATCTGATGCACCTCGAATTTGAGATTCCCTCCCGGGGCATCATCGGCCTGCGGAACATCCTGCTCAACCTCACCGCCGGTGAGGCTTCCATTTCGCACCGCTTCGTTCGTTTCGACGCCTGGAAAGGCGACATTCCCTCGCGCAACAAGGGCGTCCTCGTCGTCCACGAAAACGGCACCACCATCCCCTTCGCCCTCAACAAACTCCAGGACCGCGGCCGCTTTTTCGTCGGCCCCGGAAAGCCGGTATACGAAGGACAGATCGTAGGGGAAAACACCCGCGACAACGACCTGGTGGTCAACGTCATCAAGACCAAAAAACTCACCAACATGCGCTCCTCGGGGGCCGACGACAAGGTCAAACTCGCTCCCCCGACCATCCTATCGCTGGAGCAGTGTATGGAATACATCGACGAAGACGAGTACGTAGAGGTGACCCCTCAAAACATCCGCCTGCGAAAGATTTTGCTCAAGGAGCACGAACGCAAGCGCAAGGCAAATGCGGGTTTGGTGAATTAAGGAGTGGGCTAGGTCGGTGGTACTATTGGATGCCTGTGGTACTGGTACCAGAGAGTCCAGTAGTCGCGAAAAGGGGAAGGAAAAAAGCGGGTGAGAGGAGGGGGTGAAAATGGAAGGTTGAATAGGATTTGGAAACGCGCTGGCTTGTTGATTTGAGAAGTAGGTAATATTTCGCCCACTGGGCGGGACCCGCCCTAAGGTGCCGACACAACGGCGCCCCTTTACGCAAGCCGTACCATGGTGCAGCTC
>CALCCH010000565.1 GCA_937899855.1 uncultured Saprospirales bacterium
GCCTTCGATGCCCGTGGTGTGCGATTCGGGAGCCACCTTGATGCCCCCCATGGAGTAGTGCGCCGTCGGGGCCACCTCCATCGGCGCTTTGGAAATATCGATCATCAGGGTGTCCAAAAACTGTCGGTACATCCGCGGCAGTTTTTGAATGATGAATTCCTTGGGCCGGTGGCTGATGTCGAGATAGACGCCACCGTTTTCCGTTCCCCGCCCTTCCATGATCTCGGTGTAGTTGGCCATCGCCACCCGATCGCGGGTGGAGAGCTCCATCCGTTCGGCATCGTACTGGGCCATGTAGCGTTCGCCCTTGGCATTGATCAGCCGGCCGCCTTCGCCACGTACCGCCTCGGTCACCAGCGTACCCGCGATGGCCTCGGGAATCACCATTCCCGTGGGGTGATACTGGACCAGCTCCTTATCGGTTAGTGTACAACGCGTCTAGAGGATCTGGTATTTTCCATCTCCCGTATTTTCATTTCTCCGCGACGAACTCTTGCGCCAAATCCGGGTGTGCCCTCCGGCCGCTAGGATGACCGAGTCGGCCAGAAAAACGGTGCGCTCGCCGTTTTTAATGTCAAAGGTCATCGCCCCAAAACAGATATTGTTGTGGACGAGCAATTCGGTGACGTACTGCGAATCGTGGATCGGAATTTTCATCGACTTGGCCTGTTTCAACAAAGCCATCAAGATCGATCGGCCCGTGTAGTCGCCCGAGTAACAGGTCCGGCGGTAGCTGTGGGCACCAAAGAAGCGTTGGTCGATTTTGCCGTCTTCCAGGCGGGCAAAGTTGGCGCCCCAGGCGTCGATCTCACGGACCAGCTCGGGTGCCTCCTGCGCCATGAGTTCCACCATCCGGGGCTCCGACAGTCCGTACCCCTCGATCATGGTATCGGCAAAGTGCTGCTGCCAAGAATCCTCCGGGTCGACGTTGCCCATGGCTGCGTTGATGCCACCGGCGGCGAGCACGGTATGGACGTCTTCTTTGGCGCGTTTGCCAATCACCATCACCTCGACCCCGGCGGTCTTGGCTTCGATGGCGGCGCGTAAGCCCGCACCACCACTACCGATGACGAGGACGTTGGAAATTTGCGTTTGGTGCTTGAATTTTTTCATGATGAGGATACAATTTTTTAGTGCTGTGGGAATCTTTAGCATACAACACCGACGAGGTGAAAAAGTGGGGAAGCCAGAGCTTCCCCCCTGGAGATTCGTTCAAAAAAACAGGTATAGCTACTTGTACGTGACAATGCGGCCCCAAACGTCGTTGGTACCCCAGATGCCTTGTCGCGTACATTCCAGCTGTACGATCTGGCTGTGGTCGACAAATACGTTGACCTCCGGGCCGTAGTTTTTGATGTACCATTTAAAGACCTGCGGATCAGCCGCTTCGAACATCAGGTTTTCCAGTCCCACCTCGTTGATAAAGGTGGCCGGTACATCCACCCGCCAGGGATTGGCATTTTCCGTAATGCCCTCCGACTCGATCATGATGATGTAAGCCCCGGCGTCGATAAAACGCTTGGCTTGCTTCACGGCGTAGCCCACGTCCTGGACGCCTTCGCTTTCCAGCTCGGCCTTGCTGGTATCGCCCCCGGCACCAAACTGGATACCGATCTCGGGCTTGGCCTTGAGGCCCGCCTTCTGAACATCCTCGATCACCCGCAACCAGTCGTCGGTGGGGATGGAGATAAAACCGGTGGAAATCTCGATGATGTCGAAGCCGAGTTCCTTACACTCTTGGATGTATTGTTGGACTGCGGCCTTGCCCTTGGTTAGGACGTATTCGATAAAGCCACCAGTCGAAACCAGGGTGCCGTACTGGTGGGCCAGGTCGTTGATCTCGCGAATCTTTTTGGGATTCATAAAGGTGAAGGAGCCGCCGGCAAACTTGATGCTATCGACGTAGTTGCCGGACGTTTCCAGGATGTCCCGGAAATAATTGGGGCCAAAATTGGAGTAGTAGGCGGCCCGGATTTCGGTCAGTCCCGTCTTGCGGGGCTTGGGGCTGCGTTCGTTGCGTTGCAGCCACTCAAAGGCGATGGGGTTGGTGATGAACTTTGCGGCGGGTGCCGTGATGGTATTGTGGTGCTTAGGCATGGTGGATGGTTTTATTGGCTACGGAATTGACTTTTTGAAGCAGCGACATCAGGTCGCGAATGGTATAATCTTCCAGATTCTGGACCGTCGCGATGATTTTATTCCTCAGATCTGCGTTGGCAAAGTCTTGGGTAAGGGCGTTGAATTTTTCACAGATAAAGTCCCAGGAGGCGGGGCGGGTGTGGAAGCCCTCGTAATCCCGCTTTTCCCGGTAGAGGGTACGGCCATCCTTAAAGTGAATGGTAATGTCGCAAGCCTCCTCGGCGGGGAAGCGATCGGAATACGCGGGTTTTTCGTAGACCTCTACTTTTTGCAGCAGGGTTTGGATGTCGTCCCGGAGGATGCGGTCCGGTTGGTACTGCGCGGGCAGGACCTGGCCATCCAGCAGGGCGGCGGCCATCATGTAGGGTAGGCTGTGGTCCGCTTCTTCTTTGGTGCGGATGTTTTTCTTCCCCCCTTCTTCTCCCCCTCCGATGATGTGGAAGGCCACGTCGAAGGTGTTGAGGACGATCTTTTC
>CALCCH010000566.1 GCA_937899855.1 uncultured Saprospirales bacterium
AGCTCGTGTGATTACTGGCTCTCGTGGTCGCGCGTGACGATATCTTCGTTGAGTTCTTGCTGCGCAAAGGCGGTGACGCGCTCTTTATATTCTAGGTATTCCTTTGGTACTGAAAAATCCATGGTTTTCTGACAGTTTCCTCGTTTGGGCCTACAATAAGGCTACTCCGTTCAATTTTTGCCGCAACAAATAAGTAGTAATTCCTTTCCTTTTTTTCGACCACCCGACCAGCACTCTTTTTTGTAGTTGGAGCGTAAAAATCCGGGAAAGCGTTGTCTTGCCTAGTATCGTAAACCTTGCTCAACAGTGGTCAAGCAACAAAAGATCAACTTCTCATTGTCGGATCCAATAATCTGGCATCAATGGTGGTTGGGCTAGGATCCGAATGGTTGTGGCCTGTACCCCAAGGTCAGACCTCTAACACTGATTATTGAATGTCTTTGAGGTTCGAATGATAAAGATAGATAAAAAACGACTAATTCGAATAATCCTAGAAATTAATTGGGCCTGTCATTGGTCAACAATTAGTTGGGGAGTTTTGGTAGACCTGGCGAACCCTCAAATGCCTTTTTTTAATTACATTTATGCCCCGGCTACATTTTCATTTAAGTACAAACCACCAACCATCAAAAAGTTATTCCACATATTTACGCCCAAAGAGAGACTGCGCTTCACTTGGCTGGCCCTGGCCATCCTGGTAATGGGTATCTTGGAGGTCGTAGGGGTGGCCTCCATCCTACCTTTTATGCAGCTGATCGCCGAACCCGATGCCATCACCCAGAATGAATGGTTGAGTTGGGCCTACGAAACCCTTCAATTCACCAGTCCCCGGCAGATGCTCGTCACCAGCGGCATCGCCGTTATCGTTCTCATCGCCGCCTCCAACTTGTTCTCCGTTTTCACCATTTGGCTACAATACAAGTACTCCTGGACCATGGCCCACCAATTGGCCGTTCGCTTGCTGCGCTACTATCTGGAAAAACCCTACAGCTATTTCCTGGGGATCAATACCTCCGAGCTGCGAACCTACCTGATCTCCGAAATCGGAGTGCTCATCAGCGGCATCATGGTCCCCCTCATCGAATTTTGCTCCCGCCTGGTGGTGTCGACCGTCATCCTGATCCTACTGGTCATCATCAACCCCGTCATCGCCCTGAGTGCCATCGGCATCCTGAGTGGTTTTTACTTTTTGGTCTACATTACCCGGCAAAAACAACTCAAGCTCCTGGGAGAACAGCGGCTGCAATCCAACGTCAAACGCTACCAGAGCCTGGAGGAATTGCTCAACGGCATCAAAACCGTCAAAGCCTACGAGGCCGACGATTATTTTTTCCGCCGCTACGAAAAAGCCTCCAAAACCTTTACCGACATCGTTCCGCGGTTCAACCTGGTCAAGGTAGCACCGCGTTATATCCTCGAAATATTCGCCTTTGGCGGCATCCTCACCATCACCTTATTGCTCTTCGTCAACTCCGACAACCTCCAGTCGGCCCTGCCCGTGCTCAGCCTCTACGCCGTAGCCGGCTACCGCCTGATGCCCGCCCTCCAAAAAGCCTTTGGCTCGCTGGCTACCCTCCGGCACAACTGGCCCGTACTGGAGCGCCTCTACCAGGATTTGATCGACAGCTTGCCCTACGAAGATTTTCGCGCGGCGGAGGAAGTCCCCCCCCTCCAGTTCCAAGGCGAACTTCACCTCGATCGCATCAGCTTCCAGTACGACAATAGCGACCGCCAGGTCCTCAATGAATTGACCGTTCGCATTCCCAAGGGGCAGGTGGTGGCCTTCATCGGCTCGACGGGGGCGGGTAAAACGACCATCGTCGACCTGATCGTGGGCTTGTTGCAACCCGGAACGGGGCACATCAAGCTCGACGAACGGATCATCGGCCCGGAAGATCGCAAGGCCTGGCACGACCAACTCGCCCACTTTCCGCATGACGTCTTTTTGTACGATGATACGGTGGCCAATAATGTCGTCATCGGCGTGGAAAACGAAAACATCGACCCCGAACGACTCAAGCGGGCCACCCAGATGGCCGATATCTACGACTTTATCCAAGAAAAATTACCGGAGGGCTTTGCTACCAAAATCGGGGAGCGGGGGGTCCGTCTGAGTGGTGGGCAACGCCAGCGTTTGGGCCTGGCCCGCGCCCTGTACCGCCAACCCAGCGTCCTCCTCCTCGACGAGGCCACCAGCGCCCTGGACAACCTGACCGAAAAGGGCATTCTCGAATCGCTCAACAAGCTGCCCGAAGATTTGACCATCATCATCATCGCCCACCGCTTCTCAGCCGTTCGGCAGGCCGACCACATCTACTTGCTCGAAGAAGGACGCATTGTGGCCCAGGGCAATTACGACGAATTGATGCATTCCAATCATACCTTCCGCACCCTGGTGCAGCTCTCTTAAACACCGAAACATCACCATGAAAACCTACACCCTACACCCGGTACGTCTATTTTTATTCGCACTGCTCCTGCTGGGGCCGCTACAACTGCTGGCCCACGCTCCCGATCACAGCTACCTCTACATGCGCGTCCTCAACGACGGCATCAGTGGCCGAATCGAAATCACCTCCGTCGACCTCAATCGTTCGATCGGCCTCAACCTGCCCGAACGGATGACGCTCGAACAGTTGCGGGCCGAATTGCCCAAAATTGAAGCCTATCTGCGGGCCAATACCGCTTTTTCCGCCAATGGCGTCAACTTTCCCATTCGCTTTACCGAAGTGGAAGTGTTGAACGTCGACGAAATTGCCGAGCCCTACGCGGTACTACAGTACGAACTGGAGGGGCTGGAAGGCAACATTCCCGAAAACTTGGACATCCGCTACGCGGGTTTTTCCGATACCCAGCCCATTCACCGGGGCTTGCTGATCATCGAGTACAACTGGAAGGCGGGAGTGGTCAACAATCAAACCATGGTTTCCCACATCTTTGGCAAAAGCGAGCCTACGACCCAACTTTCCTTGAGTGATCGCTCGGTTTGGCGGGGTTTTGTGGCCCTGGTCAAGCTGGGGGTTTGGCACATTTGGATCGGTCTGGACCACATTCTTTTTATCGTTGCCCTCATCCTGCCGGCGGTGGTTCGGCGGCGCAATGACGACGTCGATACGATGGCGGTCGATACCAATGTACCGGCTTCTTACTCCAATACCTGGTGGCCCGTGGCGCATTTTGGACCGGCCTTTTGGTACATCATCAAAATCATCACCTTTTTTACCATCGCTCACTCGATTACCCTGGCCCTGGCCGCTTTGGAGGTCATCAACCTGCCCTCCCGTTTTGTCGAATCGATCATTGCCATTTCGATTGCACTGGCGGCACTGCACAACATCACGCCGATCTTTCGGAGCCGCGAGTGGTTGATTGCCTTTTTATTTGGTCTTTTCCACGGCTTTGGTTTTGCCAGCGTACTGGGCGAGAAGGGGCTGGGGGGCGACTTTATGGTGCTGTCGCTCTTTGGCTTTAACGTCGGGGTGGAAGTTGGCCAGGTATTAATCATCTGTATGGTCTTCCCCTTTTTGTTTTTCCTGCGCAAACTCAACCTCTACCCCCGACTGGTCACCTACGGATCGGTGGGGCTGATTTTTATTTCCATTTACTGGTTTGTCGAAAGGGCCTTTGAAGTAGACCTGCCCCTCGGACAACTGATCCGAGGCATCATTTCTTAATCTCGTAAATCCCCAAGCATGTCGGATAAAAAGAGTCGTGCTAAAAAGGATGCCTTACTCCAACAGTGGTTGAAGCGAAAGCCGCAAAAGGCCAAGGTTCCCAGTATTTCTCCCCGGCCAGAAGATAGCCTGGCGCCCCTGTCCTACGGCCAAGAAAGACTTTGGCTGCTCCAGCAGCTCTACCCCGATAATGCCTTTTACCACTACGCCCACCGCTACCGATTCACCGGCAGCTTTGATGCCGAGCGCTTTGGTCGGGCCGTCGAACTGCTCAGCGAACGCCACCAAGTACTACGCAGTACCTTTAGCGAAGTCGACGGACAGATCCGACAGGTGCCCCGCAGCGAAGCCAGCCCCGAACGGAGTCACTTCGACCTGCGGGAATACGATGCGGCCGAGCAGGCGCACCAAATCGCCCAACAACGCGAAGCGTGGAGCCGCCGTCCGTTTGACCTGGCCAAGGGGCCCCTCCTGCGAGTCGCCACTTTTCGGACCGCCCCCGAGCAGCACGAGGTTTTGCTGGTCATCCACCACATCATCGGCGACCGATGGTCGCTGCGGGTCCTCCAGGAAGAACTGGCCCGCTACTACGAAAACCCGGAAGCACCGCTCGAAGCATTGCCCATCCAGTACGGCGATTATGCCCACTGGCAACGTCAGCAAACGCAAAACCAAAGCCACCTCGATTATTGGCGCCGCCAACTGGCTGGAGAACTGCCCGTCCTCCAACTGCCCGCGGATCGACCCCGGCCCGCCAATCCCAGCTTTCGGGGCGGGATGATGAGCCAAACCTTTGATCCCCAACTTTCTCAACAAATCCGGCGGATCAGCCAGCAGCAGCAAACCACCCTCTACGCCGTGTTGCTGACCGCCTTTAAGGTGCTCTTGCAACGCTACACGGGCCAGCACGATATTTTGGTCGGTACGCCCTTTACCAATCGCGATAAGGTGGTTTTGGAAAAGCTGATCGGCTTTTTCAACGAAACCCTCGTCCTGCGCTCCGACCTGTCGGATGATCCCAGTTTTGATCAACTGCTCCAACGGGTCAAAAAGACGACGGCTGATGCTTTTGCCCACCAGCAAATGCCCTTCGATCGCCTGGTCCGCGAACTGCAGGTCGAACGGATGGGATCCGCCAATCCGATTTTTCAGGTGATGTTTTTGTTCAACAATGCCGCCCCCAGCCCCGCCTTTGGGTCGGGCTTGGAACTGCGAGAAGAAAGCATCGACCTAGGCGTCTCCAAGTTTGACCTCACCCTCTTTATCAACGACGAGGGAGAGCAACTGAGCGCCACTTTTGAATACGCCAGCGACCTCTTTGATGCGAGTACCATCCAGCGCATGCAGGGCCATTTCGAGCAATTGCTACGCAGCATCGTTGCGCAGCCCACCGCTCCCGTTTCGACCCTGGACTTGCTGGCTACGGCAGAACGCCAAGAGATTCTGGAGGAATGGAACCGGGGCGATTACGCCGCTCCCAGTGCCACCAGCATTCACGAATTATTCGAAGCGCAAGCGACCCAGCACCCGGAGCGACGGGCGGTCGTCTTTCGGGAAACATCGCTAACCTACGGAGAGCTTAACGAAAGGGCCGAGGCCCTGGCCCAGTACCTACGCGGTCAGGAGGCCTGGACGGCGGGACCAGTGGGCTTATTCGTTCCCCCTTCGGTGGATATGATGGTGGGTATTTGGGGCATCCTCAAAGCGGGGGGAGCTTATTTGCCCCTCGACCCCGCCTATCCGAGCGAGCGGATCGCTTACATGTTGAGCGATGCCGAGGTCAAAATCGTATTGACGCCGCAACAAATTCGCGACTTATTGCCCGCAGAGACGGAGGCCAAGATTATTTGCCTAGAAGAAGTAAGCCAAGCCAGTACCGAGCCGGAGCCGCTGGCTGCCGATCCCGATCGCTTGGCTTACATGATCTATACCTCGGGAAGCTCCGGGCAACCCAAGGGCGTACCCATTACGCACCGCAACCTATTACACTCTACGGTGGCGCGCTTCCACTTTTACGATACACCGCCCCAGGCCTTTTTGCTCCTATCGTCCTTCTCCTTCGACAGCTCCGTAGCGGGCATCTTCTGGACCCTCTGCGCCGGAGGTACCCTGGTGCTGACCGAAAGACGCAGCGAACAAAATATTTTGGCCCTCGCCCAGTTGTTCCAGCGCGAAGCCATCAGCCATACCCTGATGCTACCTTCGCTGTACGACCTCTTGGTCGAACACGCCTCAACCGAGCAGTTGCAGTCGCTCCGTACGGTGATGGTGGCGGGAGAGGCGTGTAGCCCCCGCTTGGTCAACAAGCATTTTGAACAATTGCCCCAGGTGCGTCTGTACAACGAGTACGGTCCTACCGAGGCTACGGTGTGGAGTACCGCTCACGAAATTCGTCCCGTAGATGCCGAGACGGCGGTTCCAATTGGTCGTCCCATTCCCTATTTGCACAATTACATCCTCGATCAGCAGCTCCAGCCGGTTCCCGTGGGGGTTGCCGGTGAGCTGTACATTGGCGGCGTCGCCCTGAGCCGGGGCTACTGGAAGCGGCCGCAACTGACGGCGGAAAAGTTTGTTCCCCATCCCTTCCAGCCAGGCCAGCGCCTCTACAAAACGGGAGACTTGGCCCGCTACCGTCGGGACGGTCGGATCGACTTTTTGGGACGGGCCGATCACCAAGTCAAAATTCGTGGGCACCGGGTCGAACTGGATGAGATCAAAAGTGTACTGTTGCGTTTCGCTACTGTTCAAGAGGCGGTGGTCCAGATCCAGACGACGGACGCTCATCAGCGGATCGTTGCTTATCTCGTGGGGCAGGAAGGCTTGGATACCGAAGCGCTTCGGGGCCAGCTCAAACGCCAGTTGCCCGCCTACATGGTTCCCGCACAATTTGTAGTCCTCGAAGCCTTTCCCCTTTTGCCGAATGGCAAAATTGATCAGAAAAAATTACCCGTCGTTTCGCAGAGCGAGGCGGCGCAGGATCGCGAGCGTACCCCCGCCGAAAGCCCCACCGAAGTCTTGCTGGCCGAAGTCTGGCAAAGCGTGCTTCAGTTGGATGCGGCCCCTAGTGTTTACGATAATTTCTTTGCACTCGGTGGCGATTCGATTCGCAGCATCGCCGTTATTGCCAAGGCTCAAAAAAAGGGCTTGTCCCTAGCACCCAATCACCTCTTTGATTACCAAAACATTCGCGAGCTGGCGCAATTCCTCGACCGGCCCCCAGTAGCAGTAGAACAAACGGGGCAAGTGGCTAGTGCTTGGTCGACCGTGGTACCGCTCAACAAGGGCGCCAAGGGACGACCACTGTTCTGTATTCACTCGGGTGGGGCCCACGTCTTTTTCTACCGCGCCCTGGCCGAACGCATGGGGCAGGAACAGGCCATCTACGCCCTCCAGCCCGCGGGTTTGGGAGGGGAGGTGGAGCGCCCCCAGAGCATTGAGGAAATGGCGACGGCCTACATCGAGGCCCTGCGCAGCGTCCAAGCCACTGGTCCCTATTCCATCTTGGGGACCTGCTTTAGCAATGCGGTAGGCTTGGAGATGGCGCACCAATTGCGCGAAGCGGGGCAGCGGGTCGACCGACTCATTTTTGTCGACTCGGGGCCGGTACATTTGCAGTCCGCCACCGCCCGGGGCGAAAAGCAGACCCTCAAGCGTATGGGGGCCATGCTGGCCAAGGGCGACTGGTCGGCAATTCGCAAGAAGCTGCACAACCGCTTTTACTATTTCCGGCAAAAGGTCCAGGCGCCCTTTGAAAACGAACAGGAAAAGAACCTCCGCCTGACGATTACCAATCTCAACCAACTCTACAAGTACTACGACTGGCAGCCCTACGAAGGCGAAATCATCTTTATCCGCAGTTCGGAATTTGCCGGGCGGTCGGACAAGGATTACCACATTAGTCAGTGGACGGAATTGGCCAAGGGAGGCTTGGAGGTACACGTGGTGGAGGGACACCACTTGACTCTTTTTGAGGAGCCGGAGGTGGCGGGGCTAGCCGAGCAGCTCAAGGTCAATTTGACGGTTCTTTCCTAAACCCCCAGGGTGGCGTTGCGAAAAGTCCGACCGCGTAGGTATTTGCTTACCGTGGCGGCCTTGCGGGCGCGGCCGAGGTGGCGGAGGTGGCGTTCGTGGTGCAGGTCGGTTCCGATCCAGTCAATCCAATCCTTTTTGAGTAGGCGGATGGCCAATTGTTTGACCTCGCTGCCGTAGTAGCCCGTCAGCGAAAGGAGGTTGAGTTGAAACTCGCAGCCCCGGTTTTTCAATTGCTCGAAAACCTCCCAGCGTTGTCCAAAGTAGAGGTAGCGCTCGGGATGCGCCAGGACGACGCGATAGTCTTCGGCTTGGATGCGGAAGATGACGTCGAGGGGGGTTTGAGGGGGTACGAGGGTGGAGAATTCGACCAGTAGCCGCCGACCGGGGAGGGTTAGCAGGGGCTCCTTATCGGCGAGGAGTTGGTCGAAGGCGTCGTCGAGGAAGTATTCGGCGGCCGCGCTGAGCTCGATGGGAATCTGGCGTTCCTCCAAGGCGGCTTGTAGCGTACTTAGGCCTTGCTGGATGATGGTCGGTGTGTTGGGATAATACTCGCTCATGATGTGGGGCGTGGTGACAACCCGGCGGTACCCCCATTCGGAGAGTTGTTGTAGGAATTGTAAGGAGTCTTCCAGATGTTTGGAGCCATCGTCGATTCCGGGGATGAGGTGCGAGTGCATATCGAACCCAAGCTGGGCGAAATCAAAGCCTTGGTTTTTACGAAAAAAGGCAAACACGATGGAGGATTTAGAAGGTGGTGCTAGGCCTCTACCAGGGTACCGATGTGCTCCCCGTGGATGATGCGCAGCAGGTTTTCCTTTTTGCCGATATCGAATACGATGATGGGCAGGTTGTTCTCCTGGCACATGGTAAAGGCCGTCATGTCCATGATGTTGAGGCCGAGGTTGATGACCTGGGAAAAGGACAATTTGTCAAATTTCTTCGCCGAGGGATCCTTTTCGGGATCGGCGGTATAGATGCCATCGACGCGGGTCCCCTTGAGGATGACGTCGGCACTGATTTCGTTGGCTCGCAGGGCGGCGGCGGAGTCGGTGGTGAAGTAGGGGCTGCCCGTTCCGGCGGAGAAGATCACGACGCGGCCTTTTTCGAGGTGGCGGATGGCGCGGCGGCGGATATAAGGCTCCGCAATGGCTTTCATCTCGATGGCGGAAATCAGTCGGGTAAAAATTCCGATGCTTTCCAGGGCACTCTGGATGGCCATGCCATTGATGACGGTGGCCATCATGCCCATATAGTCCCCTTGTACGCGTTCGATCCCCGATTCGGCAGCCTGTAGGCCCCGAAAAATATTACCCCCACCGATTACTACGGCCACTTCTACTCCTACCGAGACGAGTGATTTGATCTGTTCGGCATAGTGCGAGAGCATGGCGGCATCGATACCGAATCCTTGCGCGCCCATGAGGGATTCTCCACTGAGTTTTAGCAATACTCTTTTATACTTGACGGCCATAGCGCTTTGGTGGTTTATTTCTTTGAAGACAAGGGTTTGCTGAATGCTCATCAAAAATACTGCCCAAAGGGCAAAAAAAAAGCGAATTACCGAGATAATTCGCTTTTCTGTTTGCTTTATTCCATTAGCCCAGGGTGACGTGTTTGAAATCCGTGACGGTCAGTTCGCCGTCCAGACTTTGCAAGTAAGCCGCGACGGTTTGCTTGCTGTCGCTCTTCACGTACAACTGGTTGAGCAGGGTATTTTCTTTGAAAAACTTGTTGAGCTTGCCACGGGCAATCTTTTCCAGCATGGCTTCGGGCTTGCCCTCATTCCGGGCCACCTCCATACCGATCTCGATCTCCTTGTTGACCACGGAGGCGTCGACGCCTTCCTTGTCTACGGCCAGGGGCTTCATAGCGGCAACTTGCATGGCCACACCGCGACCCGCTTCGAAGAAATCACCGGCTTTGTTCAATCCAACCAAGACACCAGCTTTGTAGCCCATATGGATGTAGGGAGCTACCATGGCAGCTTCGAGCTTCTCGTAGGAAGCCAGCTCCAGCTTTTCTCCAATCACGCCCACTTGCTCAGTCACTTTGTCGGCCACGCTGAGGTCGCCTTCGTAAGCGAGGGCGAGCAGGGCTTCCAAATCCGCGGGGAACTGGGCCAGGGCGAGGTCGGCAAAGCTCTGGGCCAGGGCGATGAAAGATTCTCCTTTGGCGACAAAATCGGTCTCACAACTCAGGCGAACGATGACGCCTTTGCTTTTGTCCTCGGAAACCTGGGCGATAACGACCCCTTCCTTGGCGTCGCGATCCGCTCTTTTGGCGGACATCTTCTGGCCGGTTTTACGGAGTACTTCAATGGCTTTTTCGAAGTCGCCATTGGCCTCTTGGAGGGCCTTTTTACAGTCCATCATACCGGCACCGGTAGCATCGCGCAGCTTCTTAACATCCGCAGCTGAGATTTTTACTACGTCCATTGTTGATTGTTGTTAAATTTTATAAAAATTAGATTTTATCATTCTATGGCCTAGCCTTTGCTGGCCGCCTCCCGCTTAGCAGAGGCCTTTTCCCGCTCGCGCAAGCCTTCTTGAATGGCTTCGGTCATGTAGGCCGTGATGACACTGATCGACTTGGAAGCATCATCATTGGCGGGGATGGGAAAGTCCACTTTGGTAGGATCGGAATTGGTATCCACCATGGCGATGGTCCGCATGCCCAATTTCTTGGCTTCGGCCAGGGCGATGTGCTCGTGGTGAATATCTACGATAAACAGAGCGGCGGGCAGACGGTTGAGGTTGGCGATGCCCCCCAGCACTTTCTCCATCTTGTTTCTTTCCCGGGTTAACGTCAGTCTTTCCTTTTTTGTTACGCTCGTGAGCGAGCCATCGGCCAGCATGCGGTCGATGTTGTTCATCTTTTTGATCGAGCGACGGATGGTGGAAAAGTTGGTCATCATTCCTCCCAACCAGCGTTCGGTGACGAAGGGCATGCCCACGCTGCGGGCCGATTCGGCGACCATTTCGCGCGCTTGCTTCTTGGTGGCCACGTAGAGGATTTTACGACCGGATTTGGCGATTTGCTTCATGGCATCGGCGGCGCGGTCGAGGCACTCCTCCGTGCGGTTGAGGTCAATGAGGTGAATGCCTTTGCGCTCCATGAAGATGTAAGGTTGCATCTTGGGATTCCACTTTCTCTTGAGGTGGCCAAAGTGTACACCAGCATCCAACAATTCTTTATAGGTAGGTTTAGCCATTTTTGATGAATTTGTAGGGTCCGGGTTAACGGATCGAATTGAATTACACAATAAAATAGGACTCGGGCGGAATTAGCGCTTGCTGAACTGGAAGCTCTTTCTCGCCTTGGGCTTTCCGTACTTCTTACGTTCCACCACGCGAGCGTCCCGAGTGAGGAATTTTCTCGCCTTGAGCGGTACGCGAAACTCTTCATTGAGTTTTACCAGGGCCCGGGCGATTCCCATCCGAATGGCTTCGGACTGTCCTTTGAATCCACCACCGGCTACGTTGATCTTGAAGTCGTACAGATTGGTGACCTCAACGGTTTGCAGCGGTGCTTGCAGATTGGCTTGGATGTGGGGTTGCGGAAAGTAATCCTTGTAATCTTTGCCATTGACCACGATTTTGCCTTCCCCTTTGGTGAGGTAGACACGGGCCACTGACGATTTTCTTCTTCCGGTTGCGTTGATCATTTCCATATTGAACAGCGGTTACTTTTTAGGATTAATGTGGAGAGGTTCGGGCTTCTGCGCGGCGTGAGGGTGCTCGCTACCGGCGTATACAAACAGTTTGCGGTACATGGCCCGTCCCAAACGGTTCTTGGGCAGCATGCCCTTGACGGCCGCCTCGACGATGGCGATGGGCTTCTTATCGAGTAGCTTTTTGGCCACGATGCGCTTCTGACCACCAGGGTAGCCCGAGAAGGTGATGTATTCTTTTTGGTCCATTTTGGAACCCGTAAAGCGTACTTTATCGGCGTTGATTACGATAACGTAGTCACCGGTGTCGACGTGGGGGGTGTAGGAAGGCTTGTGCTTGCCGCGTAGAACCGTCGCGATTTGGGTACACATCCGGCCCACCACGAGGTTTTGGGCATCCACGATGTGCCAATTGCGTTGTACCTCTTCCTTTTTAGCAGACTTCGTCTTATAACTTTGCGTATCCACTTGACTAGAGATTTATTGTAAACAAATAATGGTTTTCTTTCGCGCTTCGCAAAAGCTCCCAAAAATGGTGCTTCCCCAAAGCGAGTGCAAAGATAGCCGGTATCGGTCCAAAAAACAAGCAAATGAAATAAAAAAACGCAGCCCCCCTTTGTAAGTCCCTGATAATCAGTTAAAATTTCGCCCATTTTTCAACGCCGCTCCGTTTGGAGGGCTTTGGGGGAAGGACCATCCGCTACAAAACGAGGGGGCGGAGGAGGGCTAGGTTCGCATCAGCGCTCCGGCGACGCAGCGGGAGCGGAGCAGCGGGCCAGTTTGGCGGAGTTGATGGGGTGAAAGTTGAACTCTACGGAGAGGTAGTAGATGGCGACCAAGAGTCGGGTCGCAGGCTGTTCGTAGTCAAGCGTATCGTAGGCCGTCAGCAGGTGGGCTACGGCGGTGGGGGTGTTGCTGTTGGTGGGGGAATAGTCTTGCCAGTACTGGCGAACGGCGGGGTTGGCGCTGGTGCTGGCGTAGTCGCGCAGGAATTCGTAGTAGGGGCCAGTGGGGTTGAGGTGGATAAAGGGGCGGGAGGTGTAGATGGCGGGGGAGGCGTGAACACTTTATTTTTCCTTGCCCATGGTGCAGTGCCAAATGCGGTGAAAGGTGCTTTCGGATAGGGCAGCGAGGAGGGCCTGGGTATCAAAGTGGACGCTCAAATTTCCGGCTTGAGCGGTGGTGTAAACCTGCTTGAAGTGTTTGGTGTAATGCGTTTTAATCTGCTGGGGGGATTTACAGTCATTGCCACATATTTCTCGGTCATAATGCTGGATCATCGTTTTCAACTCCTCCACCTGCTCGGGATCGAAGTAATCTCCCAGGCTGATGCCCTCTTGGCTTACCGGTTCTCCCGTTGGATGACAAGCGATCAGGACCGTGGCCGCTAACAAACTGAGGCTAATTGGGTATTTCATCGTTTTTCATTTAGCAGTCAGGAAATACAAAATCGTCAAACTCTTCTAGGCATTCATAGGGAACCACGATCTCCAGTGCAATGATGTTGGTATCAAAGTGAGCCCATTTGTAGTACCAACCACCACTACCATTGTCATTACTCCAAGACGGTTCTGGCTCCATCAAATAACGGGGTTCGATGGAGAAATCCAAATTCAAAAGAACATTCGGACAGTCGCTATTCCAAGTTGCCTGATAGTTTTGGGTGCGAGGATTATCAAAATAGTCTCTCCAGTTGATGGGCGCATAGTTGAACCCCTCACAAAAATACTCGTTGATCTTACTCAGCACTAGCACTACTTGGTTTAGAATCTCCTCCTCGGAGGAAGTAGCCATGTCAATCGGGTCCACGAAAACGTGTAGTAAACCATCTGTGTCGATTCCATAAAGTGATCCATCAATTAATACGGTACTTTCTATTTCCACCTCATATAGGTTTTCTAGTAATCCACTGCGGAAATCAGCACGTTCATCACATAGCTCCCGACCGTGTTCGTCGTAATCGTCGCAAGTGCAGGCACCGTCGATGGCAGATATAAAAGCTTGTCGATTCCGATCATCTTCAATATCGATGTTTTCCATTATCCGGTAGACGTCCGCCAAGAGCATGCTATTACTATTCAGGCATTCTGTCATAAAAACGTCCTCCTCGGTCAACTCTAAATCCTCTATTATCCCAATCAAAATATTTCGATAAGAGAATTCCTCCCACCAATTCAAAGGATTGCTGTTTCCATCATTGCCGGAACCACTTCCACCACCATTGTAAACACTACCACCGTCTTGCGTTGGCGGATTATTATTTCCGTTAGTACTTCCCCACCCCCCGAAAATCGGACCACTGTAACAATCATCCGTGTAATAATAGACCGGAACGCACAAATTACAGTTGTTATCGCCGTTGACATTTACGCAGGGATTGTTAAAATTGAATGGGCCGTACCAATGCCTCAAACACAACCATTCTACGTGGAAAGGACAACGTTCAAAAGCTAGTCCATCTTCGTAAAATCCAAGGTAGTCGACAAGAATCGGATCCTCAGAGGCAAATAATCGGTGGTCAAACTCCACAAAGCTAAATAGCTCAATCTCAAAATTGGGGTGATGAATCCCCGAGAGTACGCTATTGTAAACCTGATCCCTGAGTATAAGCTTAAAGTCAAATACGCCTTCCCGTTCCCAAACTATGAGAACCCCTTGAGTCGCATCCGAGTCCTCACCGATTAATGGGATGAGTACCATAGAACCCAGTAGTTCTGCCTCAGACCAAACTGGGTAACCGACATCATCCACAAGCAAGGGCACAAAATTCTCGCGATCATCCTGATAATCAACTAAATACTGAATCATGTTCAGTATCGGCTCGTCCGATCGCTGAATGGCCTTTCCCGGTAATAAATTGTGATTGTTGCTAATGATATAATCGTCGCTGAAAAACCGTCTTTGTAGTTCTGTGTCGGTTTCAAAAAAGACTTTCGACCAATGGAGGGGCGTTGTGTTTACTTTGCTGGGAGAGATTGTATCCTTACTGCAAGTTGAGCAAAAGAACAATAGTGTGAAAAGAGCAATCCTTTCACAGTATT
Organism: uncultured Saprospirales bacterium; assembly: GCA_937899855.1. Lineage (GTDB taxonomy): Bacteria > Bacteroidota > Bacteroidia > Chitinophagales > Saprospiraceae > CALLVY01. The sequence goes on from CALCCH010000566.1 coordinate 14,418, forward strand.
CAATGTTTATCATACTGGTTTTAGGTTTTGAGTAGTATTGCTCTCTTTCACAACAAACCTACGACTTTTGATGAGAATCCAAAATTAAATTGTTGAAAAAATTAAGAAATGATTATTTTTAACTATTAAGAATAAAAGTTTGTAAAAACTATAAAATACAAGCAAACATTACAAACACAAATTCAAATATGCAAACAACATCCCCCCTTTAGTCCCTAATCATTAAGCCCTCGGTGCGGAGGGAAATCCCATGAAAAGCAACTATTTCCTACTTTCCGACGTTATCCAATTATGTTAAGTAGGAAAAGTCCAATAATTTTATTATATTCCCGGGTCAGCGCTTTGACTCCATTTTTTAGATACAAAGTACCAAAGTTGCCCCTGGAGCAGAGACTTCTCTAGCCCTCAAATCCAAATTACCAATCGTTGCAAATTGTGCCTTCCCTCACCCCACCAGGGTAGAGCCACGGGCGCTAGTCATAAATTTAGTTCATTATAAAGTAGAATTATGCGGAAAAAGAAAGGATTTAAGATGACCACCGGCCATTTCTTCTTCAACATCAAAGCCGGACACCAGAACACGATAACGATTTCCAGACAAACCAAAGCCGAAGCCGTACGCGCGTTTAAAGATTACCAAAAGCAACGCAAAGACTGTGAATGGCTCGGCCAATGGAATGGCAAAAGTTTCGTGGACACTGACATCAACGAAGCCGCCTAGTACAAAAACTAAAACGCCAAATTGAATCGAGCCCGCCACTCCGGCGGTATTGGTAAAGCCAAAGCCGCCGGAGTACCTTCATCTTCCTCATTTTAAGGGCTCCCCCTTCGTGCGCTCCGTCCCCATCTCCTCGGAGTCCCGGCACCGTCGTGCCCCACTCCTTCCTCGCCAGTGGTGCTTTAAACCATTTGATGCCCCACTTGTTTCCTTCCGACATTAAACCACCAAAGTCCGGTTTATCTGGAGCAAAAGGCTTAACTTTAGTTCAAATGTTCCAGCAAGCCCACCCCCAGTCGCTAACTGGAATTGCCTATGATTGTTATGAATGATAAGATCGACCAGACGAATGGGGAAACGCTCCCCACGGAGTTGGATTCCGTCGCCTCCTCCCGCAAACGCGACCACATCGAGCTGGCCTTCAATTCCCAAGTCGCTAGTCGCCAACTGGACGATCGCTTCTACTACGAACCCCTACTCTCGGCTCATCCCAATCCCAAGCACTGGGAAAGCTTCGCCTTTGTTCGCAAAGCCATGCGCGTCCCCATTTGGGTATCGAGCATGACTGGTGGTACCGAACTGGCCTACACCATCAACCACAACCTGGCCCGCGCCTGCCGCGAATTTGGAATGGGCATGGGCCTCGGCTCTTGTCGGGCACTCCTCTACAGCAACGAACGCCTCGCCGATTTTGACCTTCGCCCCACCATCGGCGAAGACCTGCCCCTCTACGCCAACTTGGGCGTCGCCCAGGTCGAACAACTGCTCGAACGCGACGAATTGTGGCGAGCCCAGGAATTGGTCGACAAACTACGTGCCGACGGCCTCATCATCCACGTCAATCCCTTCCAGGAATGGCTACAACCCGAGGGCGACCACTTCAACCGTCCCCCCATCGAGATCATTCGCACCTTTCTCGCTCAAAGCAATATCCCCGTCATCGTCAAAGAGGTCGGACAGGGCATGGGACGGGAGAGCCTGCGGGCCCTGCTCCAACTGCCACTCGAAGCCGTTGACTTTGCGGCCAGTGGTGGTACCAATTTTGCCCTCCTCGAATTGTTGCGCAGCGACCCCCAACACCAACACAATTACGAGAAGTTGGCCTACATCGGTCACGGTAATGAAGATATGGTGAACCTCACCAACGAATTGCTCGTTGAACTAGGAGAGGACCGAAAATGTGGACAAATCATCATCTCCGGTGGGGTAAAAGACTTTTTAGATGGGTATTATCTGATGAATCGTTTAAATTTGTCTTCCGTCTACGGCCAAGCTTCCGGCTTTCTGAAGCACGCCCGGGGCGATTATGCCGACTTGCGCGCCTACGTGGCGGCCCAGGTCAAGGGATTGGCGCTTGCCAAAGCATTTTTGCGCATCCGCAAATAAACAGCATATGAAAAAATCAATCTCCGGTTTTTCCAAACTCTCCAAAAGCGGAAAACTTCGCTGGATGGTCGAAAACTTCTTCAAGGAGCCCGAAAACGTCATGCGGGAGCTGATGAGCTACTGGCACTCCAACGAGGAGCAGCAAAAGGTGCTCGATGGCTTTAGCGAAAATACGATCAGCAATTTTTACCTCCCCTACGGTGTGGCCCCCAATTTCTCCATCAACGGCAAGACCTATTGCGTTCCCATGGTCATCGAGGAAAGCTCCGTGGTGGCCGCCGCCTCCAGTGCTGCCAAATTTTGGATGGCCCGGGGTGGTTTCCGCGCCGAAGTACGTTCCACCACTAAGATCGGCCAATTGCACTTCAATTGGACCGGTGGCATCGCCCGATTGCGCGCCGACCTGGAGGACATCAAGAGAACCCTGCGGCTGGATGTTTCCCACATTACGGCCAATATGGAAAAACGAGGCGGAGGCGTTCGCGAGATCGAATTGCTCGACTTTTCGGATCAAGAACCCAACTACTACCAGCTCAAAGTCTCCTTCGAAACCTGTGATTCGATGGGCGCCAACTTTATCAATTCCGTACTGGAAGAGTTTGGCCGTAGTCTCCAGCGTTTTTACGCCGATTCGGGAGAGGACCTGACCATCATCATGGCCATCCTGTCCAACTACACGCCGGACTGCTTGGTACGGGCCAGCGTAGAATGCCCGATCGAAGATTTGGGCAATTTCCCCAATGGGATGGACGCCACGACCTTTGCACAAAAATTTGCCCAAGCCATTCGCATCGCTCGGATCGACTCCTTCCGAGCCACCACCCACAACAAAGGAATTTTTAACGGGATCGACGCCGTGGTCCTCGCCACGGGCAACGACTTCCGCGCCATCGAATCAGCTGGACACACCTACGCCGCTCGCGATGGCAAGTACCGCAGCCTCAGCCAGTGTGAAATCGTCGATGGGCGTTTTCGCTTCTGGCTCGACATTCCCCTCGCCGTTGGTACGGTGGGCGGACTTACCAAACTGCACCCCATTGCCCGCCGTTCTCTCGAACTCTTGGGCAATCCCAACGCTCGGGAGTTGATGATGATTATTGCCACCACCGGACTGGCCCAAAATTTTGCCGCCGTCCGGTCGCTGGTCACTACGGGTATCCAGCAAGGCCACATGAAGATGCACCTGATGAATATCCTCCACCACTTGGGAGCCAACGAAAAGGAGACCCAAGCTACGGTGGAACACTTCAGCGATCAGGTAGTGTCATTTACCGGGGTGCGGGAATATTTGGAAAAATTGCGACAGCCCAAGCAACGGACGGTTAGGCTATCTAAAAGTAGGCGTTAAATGGCGGGGTAACCCCTCATTCCGAACGTTTGATCAAACAAAGTCTTCATCGCGCAAGCCCTTTTCTTCTTGCTCGCGCTGGATTTCGGGCAGGTCCAACTCCTCTTCTGGTTCTTCCTCCTCCTCTTCTTCCTCGTAGAGTGATGCCCGATTGGGATCATAACCCATTCGGCGCAGTTCGCGTTCCATTTCGCGGTCTTCCCACTCGGGAGTCAAAACATCAGAACCGGGGAGGCCAAATACGGAAAAATAATGGATCGACAGCCCCACGCCCCAGGGTAAAAGGGGGTAAAAAAACCACGTGTCGTAGAATCCATCGGCCATGTTGAGGAAGAAGAAAAACAAACCCACCGAAATAAAAACACTGAAGTGGGAATAAAAACCTTTCTTCGCCTTAACCTTTTTCTGGGCCCTTTTATAAGCGTCTCGATACATCTGTGTTGATTGTTTTGACCTGTATGTACGGTTCAGTACTGCTAATTTTACCGCCCCATCTAGAGAAGGGAAGTAAAAGTTATTCATAATTGAAAAAAATTGCAATTTTGGAAGCCGATTATTCGACCAAGCTTCCAATCTATCAGTTCTATGAAAAACGTTCTCCTGCCTTTTTTCTTGTGTTTGGTCTGCTCTGGCTGCGGCCCCATCGATCAATTCTGGCTGAGTGGCTCCCTGCGCATCAGCTCCCGCGAACAGGTGGCCTTCCTCCACCAGCTACGAGCCCATCAACTGCCCGTATCGGAACGGACGATCGCGATCGTCAAGGACATCCTGATCCAAGAAGAGACCCCGGATTACGTACTCCGCGGCAAGACCGGCTGGGCAGTGGCCACCGAGCCCCACCTCGGCTGCTACGTCGGCTGGTTGGACCGAGCGGACGAAGCCTACATCTTTGCCCTGACGATGGACATTCGGCCGCCGGCCGATGCGGCCCTTCGCCAGACCATCGTACGACGGGTATTTCAAGAGATGGGATTGCTAGAGGGGGGCTCCAGGAGCAATTGAGCAATGTAGCGGGCCTTGCGCAAGTACGGGGCAAAGGCTGCCGGAGCGATCAGTCGTTTGTGGCGGTAAAGAAGGAGAAAGTAGTTGATTCCCTCGACGCTCCAATCGTCGTATTCGCTAAAGTAATCGCGGAAGCGAGGGGAGAGTTGGTGACGGATCATCTCCTCGTCTGGGCCCCGTAAGAGGTAGTTTTGGGAGAACTGGGGATGGTCTTTAAAGTCGATGTCCTGCATGCCGAAGAAGATGCCGATTCGGTGGAAAAAGTGTTCGGGACGCATGTTGAATTCGGGGAGGGCAAAGCGTTTGGACTGGAGGAAGAAGACGCTTTGGTGTCGGGTAACCACGGCATTACCGGCCTTGATGGTGTAGCGGTAGTCAAAAAGCTGAATGTCCATTTCCCCTTCTTCGTCGCGAAGGTGAAGAATATTGTGAATGCGCTTGCTGAAGCCCAGGCGAAAAAGACGAAAATCCCGGAGTAGCTTGATCGTACCGTACTCGTCGCGGGCTGCGTAGCTCATACCAAGCCGACTGGCTACCCGTCGCAAGTCTTCCGGTCGTTTGCGGTTGGGCCGAAAAAGATCTGCTAAGCGCTCGTCGACTTTCATTGGACCAGCTCTACTTCTTCGATGGCGTACATCAGCTTGTTGATGTCCGAATCGTTGAGTCGTAAAACACCTTTGATGATGATGGGTTCGGCAGTGTATTCGATCCCCTCTAATGCGGTTACTTCCATCACCGTTTCCGGGCCGGCCCCACCGCAGAAGAAGCACATGTTGTAGGGATAGGCCGATAGGATAAATTCGTTGTGGCTCTTGTAACCTTCAATGGGAATGATGTAGCCCCTCACTTGCACCTCCTGCCCTTCGAGGGCCTTTACTTGCTCGCTAAATACGGGTACATCTACCTTAAACCCCATGAGTTCGTCAAACTGCTTTTTGTAGGTAATCTTGGCTAGGGTTTTCCACAGACTCGGAGTAGCAGCCGTCCCCTCACCCTGAGCCACGAGAGCGGCCGAAGGAAGTGTGGCGATGAGCAAGAGCAAGAGTAGCCTATTCATGGAGTTGGTATTTTTTTAGCGGTCCTTGAGCCCCGGATAAGTAGTCCATGAGCTCCACGTATTCCTCCCGCAAATTAACACATTCCGCTACAGCTTTCCTTTAAGAAGCTGTTAAAGTATCCGAAATATCAGTTCGGGACGCTTGGAATGCAGGCAAAAGTGCCGCCAGGATACCGATGGCTATGGAGGCAAAGATCAGCTGAAATTCCTTCGGTAAGAACAGCCAGCCACTAAAAGGATATCGGTAGGCTTCCTCCAGATAAGCAGCTAGCAGGCCCATCCCACCGTGACTGAGCAAGAGCCCCAGCAGACAACCCAGCCCGGCCAGTAGGACCCCTTCGGCCAGCAGCAAGAAAAACAGGGTCCCCCGCGAAGCCCCCATCACCCGCATCAAAGCCAATTCGTAACGCCGCTCCTTAAGCGAACTGAACAAAGCGATGAAGACACTCAGCGCCGATACCAAAATGATGACGAGCGCTAGGACCCGAAGCGCCTGGGTACCCACCCCCATCATATCGTAGAGTCGATTGATTTCAATGGCGGGGGTAGCGGCTTGTAAATCCGTATTTTCGTTGATGTTGCGCTGCATGTTGAGCGCCTGATAACCATGGTTGCGAAACCGCAGTAGTAGGGAAGTAATTTCCTGATCGGGATAGTCGAGAATGGAACCCCTAATCAGCGGCGGCGCGTGGTCGTGACCCTCGTGCTCGGCGTGGTCGTGACCCTCGTGCTCGGCGTGGTCGTGACCCTCGTGCTCGGCGTGGT
>CALCCH010000567.1 GCA_937899855.1 uncultured Saprospirales bacterium
CTTTATCTTTCTTCGTTTTTTCTTTCTGTCTCCTGGGGGTGGTGCCCCTCTTGTCCTCCTCCCCCGCCCCCCTGTTTGGGGGTAGGCTGTCTTATTCCTACACATGATACAGGGAAAGCCCCGAATCGGAGCGGAGGGAAGCCGACTTATGTGACAGCCATTCTTCCCGGGATATTAGGACAGCCCCTAATACACCCTGCCGATAAACCAGCGTAGAAATTTACGTTTTGAGACCAGGAGAGCGAGTAAGATGTGATAGAAAACTAGCGGACCTACGTTCTCAAAAAGAGAATCCGAGAGATAATTTCCCTCCCGTGACCAGCGTTATTTTTCGCTTCCTATATTGCTATACAAAAAAGAGGCCACTGATGCATCAGTGGCCCAAAATCGATAAAACACTTCTATAACATTCTCTCTTTTCTTATTTGGCATCGACCAAAATAAAGAGCCAACCGACACCCGTAGGTAGCGGCTCTCCATGAGAATGAAGCGTGTGGTGTACAAGGAGGTGGGGGGAGAACCTCTCTAATGTACTTCGCAAAGAAATCGTCCAACCCTTTCCGAAATTGCAAAGAAAGTAGGCGGATTCATTCGGCAAGTAACTTGTAAAAAAAAGATACAACAGAAAAGTGGCGAGGAAAAAGACTGTGACGAGCCGAAGACGACCCATGGCAAAAAAAAATTATGCCTCCTCCCGCGGACCCTCCACAAAAAACATGTCGATGGCCCCCGCATTCTTAGCCGCCAGCTGACCCCGATGGGTACAGTGAAAAGCACTCCCAACCTCGCGATAAACGTTTTCCGAAACGTTGACTTTGCCCACTTCTCCCAATTCCTCCAGCCGAGCCGCAATGTTGACCGTGCTCCCCCACATGTCGTAGGCAAACTTCTTGGTCCCCACAATCCCCGTAATCACCGGCCCGAGGTGGATGCCAATCCGGGCCCGGAAAGCGGGCCGCCCCTCCCCTTTCCGCTGCTCCGCCAGCCGCTCCAAAAAGTCCTGAATCTCCAGCGCCGCCCGCAGGACGTCCACACTCTGACTGACCCCCGCGGTTCGCAAACCGCCCGCACACATGTAAGCATCACCGATCGTCTTGATTTTTTCCAAGCCGTATTTGTCGATGATGGCGTCAAAAGCGCTAAAGCAGTGGTCGATCTCCGCTACCAACTCCTCCGGGCTCATCTGCTGGGCCAAATGGGTAAAATCCTGAAAATCCGAGAAAAAGATCGTCACCTTATCGTGGCGCTTGGCCTGGGCCTTGCCAAATTTTTTCAACTCCTCCGCCGTCTCGGCGGGTAAGATGTTGAGCAATAAATCATCCGATTTTTGCTTTTCCCGAATGAGCTCCCGCGTTCGCAGGCCCACCTCCGCTTCGAGCTGCTTTTCTCGCCGCCGCAGGGTGTAAATGCGGTAGCGCAGAATGGCGTACCACAAACTCAGCAGCTCCAGCCCACACAGCAGTAAAAACCACCACGTCTTGTAGTAGGCCTCTCTGATCACCAAGGGAATCGACAGTTCTTCCTCCGCCCAGGGTCCCGCCCCCGATGCGGATCGCACGCGAAAAACGTAGCGATTGGGAGGGACGTCATTGAACCGCACCACGTTATCGCGGGAGGGAGTCGACCACTCCTTGTCGTAGCCCTCGAGCAAATAGCTGTAGCGATTCTCATTGGTGTTCTCGTAATTCGCCAGGGCTAAACTAAACGTGAGCAAACGATCCTTGTGGTGCAACTCGATGGCTTTTTGATCGCTCAACCCCATGGTCCGCGACACCACCGTATCCCGCCGACCATCCAAGTAGCTAAAGGCCGTAAAGAGCAGTTGCCCGGACTGGCTTTTTCTCTGACGCAGCGCCGGATCGTTGGGGTAAAAAGCATTGACCCCATTCAAGCCCCCGAAGAACATCCGCCCCCGCGCCGATCGGTAGAACGAGATCCGGTTGAACTCGTTGGCACTCAAGCCATCTTCCACTTGGTACCCGTCAAACTCCTGCTGCGCTAGGTCCAGACGCGCCAAACCATTGTCCGTACTCACCCAAATCGCCGAGTCGCCCTCGGGCAGTAAGCCATTGACAAAATTATTGGGCAGCCCTTCCTCGACGCGGTAGATTCGCGAGTCGCCGCTCTCGGGGTCGAGGATCTGTAAGCCCTTGGCCGTAGCCAGCTGTAGCTGCCCCCCCTCCCCTTCGTAAATGGCAATGATTCGATTGTGCGCCAGCGGCGCCCGTTCATCCTCGTTGATCCAGTGCCGGTCCAGTCGCCGCTGCCGATTCAAGGCGTAAAGCCCGTGAGCATTGGTGCCCACCCAGAGGGTTCCCGTGTGGCGCCCGAGGTGCAAATAGCTGATGTCTACCTCGGGGGGAAAGGCCGGCTCGTAGGGCAACAGTATTTTTTGTCGTTCGTCGTAACGGTAGAGGCGATTGAGATAGGCAAACCACATTCTTTCGTCATCGTCGGCCACCACATCCCCCTTGTCGGTCTGCTCGTCGAGGGGGAGCAGGCTATCGACCCGCCCGGTCAGCAAGTCGATTCGGCAGCCATTACCAGTCCACAGGGCATTGCGATGGTAGAGTAGGCCGTAAGGAGCGTTGGTAAAATTGTTTTGTGGGAAAAGCGGATGCAGCTCATCCTCAAAAGTATTGAGAACGTGGATGGAGTTGTAATAGCTGAAGTAGATATTGCCATTGTCATCGCCACAGATGCCCCGCATACTGCAAAACTGGTTTTCGCAGTACTCGTTTCGTTCGCTCAGGTATTGGGTAAAGACGCGATCGGATTTGCGGACTTTGAGCAGGCCAAAATCGGAAGCGATCCAGAGGACGCCGGTACCGTCGCAGAATATCTGGCGAATGGTACAAGTATTTTTGGTCAGCTCGCGGATGCGCTCGTGCAGGTCGACCAACTGGCCCGTGGCGGCTCGATAGTACCACAGTACACCGATACCCCCGAGCCACAGATCGCCATTGTCTTCGACCAGCAGGGACTGCATCAGGCTCCGGCCAAAGCTGCTTCGCCCGATGGGGTGGGCTTGAAATTCGGAGGCGCTAGCAGGCTGGAAAAAAAGTTGGCCATCGGTGAGGAGGGCCCAGATGGTCCCGTCTTTGGTCTTTTGTACGTCGCACACCCAGGCGTAATTGCGCGATCGCCGTTCCCGGTTTTGAAGGGGAAAACCCCGGAGGGGATGACCGTCCCGATCGATTTCCCACAGTTCATTTTCTTGCCCATTCACCAGTAGGTGCCCATTGTCCAGGGGAAGAAATACTCGCTTGGCGTAAGTTCCCCCCAGTCGCTCCAGTTCGCTCAGGCTATCCCCCCGAAATCGCAGGACCCGCGAACTCCCATCCCCTTCGTCGTAGCGGCTCAGGTACAGCTGATCCACCCCCAACTCCAACAATCCGTGGGGAGCACGGACTGTTTCGAGGTGACGCGTTCGCTGCGCCGCAGGATCAAAAACCGTTAGGCCACGGGGGTGGGCCAGCCACAGCTTCCCGAGGGAGTCGATTAGCATGTCGGTGAGGTAGTCGTCGAGCAGCGGCAGATCGGGCGATTGGGAGGAATAGTTGAGAAAGGTACCGCCGTCGAAGCGGTTGAGACCGCTGATGGTGGCAATCCACAGGTAGCCATCCGGCGCCTGTTGGATCTTGAAGACGTTGCGGTGGCTGAGGCCATCTTCAAAGCCGTACACTTTGAATTCCAAGTCGTCGATTTGAGCCCCAAGCCAGACGGGCAGCAGGATCAACAGCAGCAATAAACAGTATGTCGTCGGGGCTTTCATAGGATTTTCAAACCGGAAATTAAAGATTCCCCGACGTTTCCCCAATCATTTTCCCAAAAATCCGGGGGTAAAGGCCCGAGTGAGGCCGGCCATCCCTACTGCTTGAACCAAGTCATTCACCTCCGAAACGGGGCACGGCAGGACGGAAACAAGGCCAAGATCCATCAGATCGCATCGGTTTGGGCAGCGGCCAGGAGGGCCGCCACTTGCGCTTCGGAAAACTGGCCACTGGTCAGAGCGGGTAGTTTGTACAGGGGCAAATCGAGCAGAAAAGCCGTAAAGAACACCCGAGACTCACGCAATTTTTCGGGATCTTCTTGGCCAAAGCTGGCCAGCATGCCCTCCAGAATGGCAGCGAGGGTTTGCTGGCCCAAGTCACCCCCCCGCGGATGGTCGATCAGGGCCCCCAAGGTGGTATAAACGGTGAGGGGAGGGTATTGAAAATGAGGTGCCGCTATCTTGAGTTCGGCCGTCAACCGCAAATCCCGAGAGGAAGCGCCCAAGTGTAGGTCGTAGTGGCCCGCTTCTACCTGCCAAGCCCCTAGCATCGGATCGTAGTAGGCAAAATCGCGGGGAGTCAGTTGAAAATGCAGCTGGCGTTCCTCCCCCGCGGCGAGCCCTACCTTTTGGAAAGCCCGCAACTCCTTCTCCGGCCGTTGCAAGCGACTGCTCCGGGCGCGAACGTAGAGCTGTACCACTTCGGCCCCTTCCCGATCCCCCACGTTGGCCACCCGAACGCTCAAGTCCAGTGTGTCGCGATCGCTCATGATCCGGGTACTCAAGTCCAAATCGCGGTAGCTGAATTCCGTGTAGGATAGCCCGTGTCCAAAGGGAAACAAGGGGGCAATTTTTTTGGTGTCGTAATACCGGTAACCCACAAAGATGCCTTCGCCGTAATGGACCTTTTGGCCATCGCCCGGAAAGTGGAGGTAGCTCGGCGTATCGGCCAATTGCAGGGGAAAGGTTTCGGCCAAACGCCCCGAGGGGTTTACCGCCCCGGTCAGCACCTCCGCCAGGGCGGCCGCTCCGGCCTGCCCCCCCAACCAAGCCTCGACGATGGCCTTGGCCCGGGAATGCCAGGGCATGCGTACCGCCGAACCATTGACCAGCACCACCACCACCTCGCTTTGTACCACCAGTAACTGCCAGAGCAATTCGTTCTGGTCTTCCGGCAAGTCCAGGTGCTGCCGATCGGCCGACTCGGATTCGTAACTGTCGGGCAAGCCCAGTACCACCAGGGCCAGGTCGGCGGCCTTGGCCGTGGCGACGGCCTCCGCAATGCGTTGCCGCCGCCGCTCCGGATCCACCTCCGTCGTGCCCCGATACACCTCCAGGTCGTAGCCCGGAGCAAAGGTCAATTTCGCAGCGTCGGACCAGCGGGTTTGGAGTTGTTCCCAGAGGTTTTCTTCGCGGGTGGGATTGACCTTGGAGCTCCCGCCCCCTTGGTAACGCGCCCGCTGGGCAAAAGCCCCGATGACGGCGACCTTCGTATCGGTCGCCAGGGGCAGTAGCGCCGCTTCGTTTTTGAGCAAGCAGATGCTTTCGGCGCTGACCCGCTGGGCCAAACGGTGGTGAGCCGCCGCGTCCCAGCTCGCCGCTTCCGCATCGGCTTGGACCGCTCGCGTTTTGAAAATCAACTTCAGGATCTCGCCCACGATCTCGTCGAGCCGCGCCTCCGGCAAGTGCCCCGCCTCCACCGCTGCGATGAGCTTGCGATCGTTGAGCCCACCATTGCCCGGCATCTCAAGGTGCAAGCCCGCCGCCAGCCCACGGACGCGGTCGTGGACGGCCCCCCAATCGGATAGGACGATTCCTTCGTAGCCCCATTCCCGCCGGAGAATGTCGTGGAGCAAATACTGGTTTTCCGAAGCGAGGACACCATTGACCAGATTGTAGGCGCACATCATCGTCCAGGGCTGGGCCTCGCGGACGAGGTATTCAAAGGCGGGCAGGTAAATTTCGCGCAGGCTGCGCTCGTCGACTTCGGAGCTGACCGACATCCGGAGGGTCTCTTGGTTGTTGGCGGTAAAGTGTTTGGGACAGGCCCCGACCCCCTGGCTTTGGACGCCCCGTACGAAGGCAGCGCCAAGCCGACCGCTGAGGAGGGGATCTTCCGAGTAGTATTCAAAATTGCGGCCCCCGAGGGGGGAACGTTTGATGTTGACGCCGGGGCCGAGCACTACGTGGACGCCCTGGGCGACGGCTTCCCGACCGATGGCTTCGCCCACTTCCCGGAGCAGGGCTTCGTTCCAGGTGGCGCCGAGGGCGGAGGCGGTGGGGAAGCAGGTGGCGGGCAAGCTTTGGTAAAAACCGTGGGCTTTTTCGACCCGTAGTCCGTGGGGCCCGTCGGATAGCCAGAGGGCGGGAATGCCGAGGCGGGGGATGGCTTTGGTCTGCCAGGCGTTGGCGCCCGAACAGAGGCTGGCTTTTTCGGCCAGGGTCAGCTGAGTCAGGAGTGCTTGGAGGTGTTGGGTCATGTGGTTTTGTTTTTTGGAATTACTTTAAGCTTATCAAAGTGCTTACTGCTCACTGCTCCTCATCAACTCACTCACCCTTGCTCTCAATAAATCCTTATCCGGCAGATGGGTTTGGTACCTGGAGACAAAAACCTTATTCGAGAGTCCTCCTGTGGCGTATTCTATCATTACTTCATCTTTACCAGTCGTCAATATAATTCCAATAGGAGGATTGTCATCTTTAACGTTTTCTTCCTCTTTGAAGTAGTTAAGATACATGTTCATTTGGCCAACATCATGCTGCCTGGCCTCACGGATTTTTAAGTCGAATAGCACAAAACACTTTAATATCCTATGATAAAAAGCCATGTCCACGTAAAAGTGAGTGTTGTTCAAAGTGATGCGGTACTGATTCGCTACAAAGGCGAAGCCTTTGCCAAGCTCTAACAGAAATTGCTGGAGCTTGGCTAGAATTCTATTTTCCAGCTGCTTTTCAGAAAATCGTGTCTCTTCTGGCAAGTTCAAAAACTCAAGAACGTAAGGGTCTTTTATAATATCCTCTTCTCTCTCGTACAGTTGTCCTTTTTGAGATAATTTCAGAATACCATCTTTGTCCTTACTCAAGGATAAACGCTGAAAGAGAGCGCTATCCTTCTGTCGCCGTAACTCCCTCACCGACCAACGCTCAGCAACCGACTGATTTTCGTAAAAGCTTCTCTCCAGGCTACCCTCCACCTTAAGAAGTTCGATGTAATGAGACCAACTAAGCTGGTGTGACGCTGTCACACCAGCGGGATAACCAATATAAAAAAGTCTCATGTACATGAGGTTACTCCGACTGTAGCCTCTTCCCAGGTGGGAGGATAACTCCTTGGACAAATCAATGATCAAGTTCCTTGTTGATTGTTCATCTGCCCTTGCATTCTGCTCCGTCTGAACGATTAGTTTACCGATTTGCCAGTAAATCAGCACCATCTCATTGTTGATTGCCTTGACAATCTTTTTCCCAGAGGCCGAAACCAGGGCTTTGATTTCTTCACTCAATGATCTTAATTCATACTCGTATTTTTCGATTGCCATAAGAATTATGGTGTATGGATTAAAATGAGGAATTTAAGCCACTTTTACACTGCGGAAAAGGCTACCACCACCGTGGAGCGACCAGGCCGTAAGTTAGCTACCGTACTGCAGACATTGATCAGAGATACCCATCCAAGATAGGGAAGAAAAGGAAACATTTTTGGCCCTTTCCGCATTTTTCCTAACTTAGTGTCACTTTTACTTTAAGTCAAGCAATAATCTTTGGCCAAGAAAAACCAAATCACATGAAAAAATGGATGCTCCCCTCCCTGCTCCTCATCTGGGGCCTGGCTTGCTGGACGGCCTGTGAACCGACCTCCAGCCCGTCGAGTCCCCCCAGCAATTCTTCCGACGAGATCGACGCACGCGTAACGGCGCTGCTGCAAAAAATGGACTTAGCGGATAAGGTGGGGGAAATGACCCAACTGAGCCTGGACATGATGATGGTGGGAGAGCCCTACAATATTCCCGACCCCCAGACCCTCGACACCGCTAAGATGCGCCGCGCCCTGGTGGACTTGCGCGTCGGCTCCCTGCTCAACGTGGCGGGCTACGCGCTTTCGCGCGAACGTTGGCACGAGATCATTTCCCAAATCCAACGTTACGCCACCGAAGAAAAAGCCAGCGGCATTCCCATCCTCTACGGCATCGATGCCATCCACGGCACCAACTATACCAAAGGGGCTACGCTCTTTCCCCAGCAGATTACCCAAGCCGCCAGCTGGGACCCCGAAATCAGCCGCGAAATCAGCCGCATCACCGCCTACGAATGCCGGGCCTCCGCCATCCCCTGGAGCTTCTCGCCCGTCCTCGACGTCGGGCGCGACGTCCGCTGGCCCCGCCTCTGGGAAGGCTACGGCGAAGATGTACTGCTCGCCAGCCGGATGGGCGTAGCCAGTATCGAAGGCTACCAAGGCGATCGCCTGAGTGACCCCCAACGGGTAGCCGCTTGCATGAAGCACTTCGTGGGGTACAGCGCTCCCCGAAGCGGGCACGACCGTACCCCCGCCTACATCCCCGAACGACAACTCCGGGAGTACTTCCTGCCAACTTTCCAGGCCGCAGTCGATGCGGGGGCAGCAACGGTAATGATCAACTCGGCCGAAATGAATGGTATCCCCGTACACGCCAACCCCAAAATCCTCACCAACATCCTCCGCGATGAAATGGGCTTTCAAGGACTGGCCGTCACCGACTGGACCGATATCCGCTACCTCGTCGACCGCCACCGGGTGGCCAAGGATTACAAGGAAGCCGTCAAAATGGCCATCAATGCGGGCATCGACATGAGTATGGTGCCAGTGGATCTGGAATTTCCCGTTCTCCTCCGCGAATTGGTGGAAGAAGGCGAAGTCCCCATGACGCGGATCGACGAATCGGTCCGACGTATCCTACGACTAAAGTTTGAACTGGGCCTGTTCGAAAGCCCCATCCCCCCCATCGATGACTACCCGGATTTTGGCTCCGAGAAGCACGCGGGCACCAGCCTTCGCATGGCTAGAG
Source organism: uncultured Saprospirales bacterium (assembly GCA_937899855.1). GTDB lineage: Bacteria > Bacteroidota > Bacteroidia > Chitinophagales > Saprospiraceae > CALLVY01. The sequence goes on from CALCCH010000567.1 coordinate 8,815, forward strand.
AATGCCTGACCCTACTGAAGAACAACGATCAAACCCTCCCCCTCTCCAAACGCAGTCGCGTCCTCGTTACCGGCCCCACGGCCAATAACCTGGCCTCCCTCAACGGCGGCTGGACCAATACCTGGCAAGGCCGCGACCCCGTTCACGACACCCCCGGTAAGCTTACCGTCTTGGAAGCCATCCAGGAAAAGATCGGAAAGGATCGGGTCAACTACGTCGAAGGGACGCGGATTGAGGTGAAAAACAACGAACACATCGATCGAGCGATCAACATCGGAACGGCCGTGGCGGCGGCCCGGCGGTCGGAGGTCGCCATCATTTGTCTGGGGGAGCTCTCCTACACCGAGCACCCCGGCGACATCAACGACCTGCGCCTCCCCCTCGCCCAACAGCAATTGGTGGAAGCCATTGCCGAGACGGGTACCCCCATCGTACTGGTACTGCTCGAAGGACGCCCCCGGATCATCAGCGCGATCGACGGTTTGGCGGATGCAGTTTTGCTGGGCTACTACCCCGGCAATGAAGGAGGCGTAGCCATCGCGGACGTCTTGTACGGCCTTCACAATCCCTCGGGAAAATTGCCCTACACTTACCCCCGTCATACCAACGACCTCTTGCGCTACGACCACAAGTACACCGAACGCCTAAAAGTAGACTACAGCTTCAACCACTTTAACCCACAATACGAATTTGGTCACGGCCTGTCCTACACCAGCTTTGCCTATTCCGATCTCACGCTGAGTAGCAGCAAGATAAGAATGGACGAGACCTTGACCGTATCCGTGGTGGTGCGCAATACCGGAGAAGAGCCGGGTAAAGAAGTGGTTCAGTTGTACGTATCGGATCTGGTGGCGAGCATCACCCCTTCTTACCAACGCTTGCGGGAGTTTGAAAAAATTGCCCTCCAGGCTGGTGAAGAACGGCGCGTCAGTTTCGAACTCCGGGCCGAGGACTTGGCCTTTGTAGGAATTGACCAAAAGTGGGTCACCGAACCGGGTACCTTTACCGTCCGTCTTGGTGGTTTAACGGAAACGTTTACCCTCGAATAAACGATACCCCAACATTGTAATAAAGCTAGATAAAGCCG
>CALCCH010000568.1 GCA_937899855.1 uncultured Saprospirales bacterium
GTCTTACGACGCCGGACAAGTCTCCCAATCCTCCCACCGCGGACAACAGCCAATTTTCCGAAATCATTATCCACAAGTCGGATGGCTTTCGTTACGCCTACGGTCTTCCCGCCAAAAACCAACGGCAGGTCGATGCCACCTTTAGCGTCCACCCTTCTGACAACAACAACGCCTACGATTCCCAAACCAATCCCAACCTCGACGTCGTCAATCTGGGGCAACGGACTCCAAACCGCGCTTCCAATCAGTACGAGTCGGTCAAGACCCTGCCGGGCTACGCCCACTCCTGGCTGCTGACCCACATTGCCTCGACGGACTATCAAGACTTGACGGGCGATGGCATGACGAAGGACGATCCCGGAAGTTGGGTGAAATTCAACTATTTAAAAACCACGGGGGAGACGGCCGGCGAGCAATACCGCTGGCGCGAACCCTACGTGGGATCGGCTTTTACGGATGGGAAAAAGTCGGATTATACCGATGACCTGGCGGCTTACCTCTACGGGGAAAAGGACCTGTATTACTTGCGGACGGTGGAGACCGCCACCCACGTGGCCCTCTTTGAGACTTCGCCCCGCACCGATGCCCTGGGCAGCAACAGCGAAGCCTTGGGAGGGAACGCGGGGTCCAGTACGCCCAACAGCAATCGGATGTACAAATTGGACCGGATCAAATTGTTCCTCAAAAATCTGGACGGTAGCTTGCCCGATTTTGCGACCGCCACTCCGCTTACTACGGTGGTGATGAACTACGCGGGTGGCCAAGGTACGGTCAGTATTCCACCACTTTGCGACAAGACCCCTTCCGCGGAGAACGACGGGGCCAAGCTGACGCTGGCCGAGGTGTACCTCCAGTCAGAAGCATCCAATCGTGGCCGACTGAGCCCTTACCGTTTCAATTATTTCTCCGAGCAAGCGATTTCCAACCCGGACTACCGGCGGACCAACCGCGATCGCTGGGGCTACTTTCAGGACACTACCCAATATGGGGATCGTTATCCTATCCTCGATTATCCCTACACCAATCAGTACCAAGCCCCCAATGCCCAGGCTTGGCAGTTGCGGGAAATTACGCTGCCCACCGGGGGAAAGATCGCGGTACAGTACGAAGCGGACGATTACGCCTACGAGATGGACAAACCGGCGGTACAAATGTTTGACGTGATCGCCGTGGGAGACATTCCACCCAATGGGATTGTCTTCCAAAATCGCTTTACGAATGGGGCGAAGTACGCCAATATATCGGGAGCCGTAAATCCCACTCATCCGGGGCGCGTCTACGTCGACTTGAGTACGCCCATTCCCAGTGCGGAGTCCGCACGGGGGGGACTGACGCCCAAGCAGTATTTTTACCGACACTACCTCGAAGGCTTGGATCAAGTTTATTTTAAAACCTACATCGACCTTACTGATAAGCGGGCCCGGTCCAGCGATTACGTAGCGGGCTATGCGGAGTTCCAACCTTCCAGTAGTACCTACGACGTTCTGGCGGATAACCAGGGCAACCTTTCGATGGCCTACTTGACCCTCAAAGAGGTGCCCCTGCAAGATCCCAGCTTTGGGGAAAACGTTCATCCTTTCAGCCGGGCCGCCCTGGACTTTCTAAAACTCAACCGCTCCGAGCTGGTCCACGGCTACGATCCCAACCAGTCCGATCCGGGTAACTTTATGGATCAAATTGGCAACCTGTTGGGGACTACCTTTCAATTCTTTCGCGAGATTTCCATTATGGTGGCCGGCTTCAATCGCTATGCCTACCGGCAGGGCTGGGGGCAGGTCATTGAGCTCAACGGGCGGACGGTTGTCCGATTGAAAAATGGGGAGTGTAAAATGTACGGCGGTGGCAGTCGGGTCAAACGTTTGAGCTTGTCGGACGAATGGACCCACGGTTTGGGCGCGGAAGAATATGGCCAGCAGTTTGACTATACCATTGAGGAGGAGGGACGGACGATCAGCTCCGGGGTAGCCATTACGCCTCAGGGCCTGGGGGGCGACGAAAGCGCCCTGCTGTATCCAGTGGACTATCAACTGTCCAATCCGCTGTCGGCTTCCCAAAACCTCTTCGTGGAAAAACCGATGATGAAAGGCTACTATCCGGGCCCGAGTGTCGGCTACCGACGCGTGATGGTCAGGAGCTTGGCCGATCAGCAGGGAGTCGACATCGACGAGGCTTACGCGCCCATTACGGTCCACGAATTTTATACCCACAAGGACTTTCCGGTCTTCGAATCGGAAACGGATTTGTCGTCCGCCACTCCGATCCACGACATTGCGATTTACTATCCCATCGGTAGCCAGGTCAACAAATACATCGGTCGCTCCCAGGGTTACACCGTGGAGTTGAACGACATGGCTGGCAAGCCTCGGGCGATGAGTCAGCGAACGTTTCCCACTGCGGATCAGCCCGCAGGAAGCTTGATTGGTCGTACGGAATACCGCTACCGTACGGAGCAGGATTACCGAGCGGAGGGCCGCAATCGCTTGTCCAACCAAGTGAGCCTTTTACAAGCCGACGGCAATTTGGTGGCGGGTACCATTGGGGAGAGTCACGATATTTTTCACGACTTTCACGAAGACTCCGAGACGGGGCAGCAGTACGGGGCCGACTTCAACGTCGATTACTGGCAGTTGGGAATCGTCCCCCTGTTTACCTTCTCCGTACTGGGCAGCTTTAACCTCACCGAAACCTCGGTACGGACCGCCGTGACGCATAAGATCATTTACAAAACCGGATTGCTCGATGAGGTTTGGGTGACGGATGGTCGCTCTAGCGTCAGCACCAAAAACGTCGCTTACGATCCCGTGACCGCCCTTCCCGTTCTCACCCGAACGACCAACGAGTTTGACGATTACCTTTACAATTACGCGGAACCCGCTCACTGGAAATACGATGACCCCACGGTGGGCAGTATGGCCGGTGCCTACCACAACCTGGACTTACAGTTTGCCAACCTTACTTGTACCGATGGCTACATTGCCTTCAACAACGCTCCGGATTATTTTGTCAAAGGAGATGAGCTGTGGTTGGATCTCACGGTTGGAACGGATCGCCTGGCGTACGTGAGCGAGGTGGAACCCAATGGCATCCGTTGTATCCAAAAAGATGGCTTCCCCTTTCCCAGTCAGAGTGAAATTACGCTAACTATTGCCCGTTCGGGACACCGCAATTTGCTCCAGGCCAGCGTGGGGTCGACGACCTTCCTCGGCCCCGCGGGAACGACCGACGCTAACAACTTTGCCAACCGCGAGCAACACGTCCTCCAAACCCAAGCCACGACCTACGCCAACGCGTGGAAGGCGGAAACCTGTAACGAATACTTTGTCCGGGGGACCTCCAGCAGCTGTGTGGCCAATCAGGACTTGCTGGCCCTCCTGGATGCCCTCGCCGATCCCAGTGTGGGGCCAAGCCTAGACAATGGTCTGACCAGCAACCAGGACCTGTTCCACCCGGATTACGCCAGCCTCATCACGGGCGTCGTCAATCCCTTGCAGTACGGCACCCTGCGGTATTATCCCAGCAGCCCGGTGGTGGGTACGGACCTGCAGTTTGGCCTTACCGCTTGCCCCGTCAAATGCCCGATCCTTTGCGACTTGCACTTGCGTTTGGAAAACGGCCAATCGCTGGATTGGTCGACGGTGACGGGAGTCGTTTCGATCGAGGGGATCAACCCGATGGACGATAGCCAGGTTCGGATTGGATTTTTAAGTGGCGGAACGGGCTACTACGCTACGCG
>CALCCH010000569.1 GCA_937899855.1 uncultured Saprospirales bacterium
GAACCGGTCCGAGTACCCACTCGGGCAGATCTCATTCCAATAATGTCACCCGTCATTGGTTATGAATACCCCTTCCTGAGCGGAGCCCCCATTGTTGAAGCTGATGTAACCTACTTGTTCGCTGGGAAAACGCAATGATTTGGCGATGCCGTCGATCCCCACATCGCCCAGCAGGGACCAGCTGAGGCCCCCGTCCGCACTGCGGTAGACGCGACCACAGGCACCGGCGGCGTAGCCAATCTGGGGGCTGGGAAAGTCGACGGTGGTGAGAATGTCGTCCACAATCGTCGTCGTCCAGCTGCGGCCCCCGTCACGGCTGCGGGCGATGAGGCCTTGCTCGGTGGAACTTCCGCAGGGCTGGATGGCATTTTCCCGACCGACTGCTACCACCGTGGCGTTTTTGACCGGGGCGATGGCCTCGAAGCGGTAATCCGAAGCGGCGGTAAGTACCGTCTGCCAGTCGGCACCCGCGTTGGTGGTCCGGACGATGATCCCATCCTCGGCCGCGGCGATCCCGGTCTGGGGATCGAAGAAGTACACCGCATTGGCACAGGGGAAGGCGGGCCCCTGTCCATCGTAGGAGACGGTTTCCCACTGCCCCCAGAGGTACGAAGGGCAGCACAGTATTCCCCAGAGGCTTATGGTCAGTACAATTAGTCGTCTATTTTTCATAGTTTTTTTACCGTGAAGGCGTGATTCAAAATTCCGGAAAAAAACGGCGAAGTCCAAATACAAAAAATAGACTTTATCGGGAGATACTTGGCAAAAAATGACGTAATTTATAGCTTTTAAGGCCTAAAAATCGGAAGTGAGATGCAGAAAAGTAAATTGGTAGAAGTGTTCAGAATGCTCAGTGGTGCCGAAAAACGGCGCTTCGGGCTGTGGGTGCGTTCTCCCTTCTTCAACCAACAGGAAAAATTGGTGGAATTGTGGGACTATTTGATCGATCACCAGCGGACGGCCGCCCGGGATTACGACCGTGATCGGGTGGTGGCCGCCCTGTATCCCGACGCGTCCCCCCGCCCCACCGAGCTGCCCTACCTCCTGACCGATCTCCTCATGTGCCTCGAAGAATACCTGGCCTACACGGGCTACCGGGCCCAACCCGGCCTGGCCGGCCTTTTCCTTACCCGCGCCTACCGGGAAAAAAAACTGGCCAAGCACTACCAGCACGCCCGGCGGAGTACCCACAAGCGCCTCCAGAAAAAAGCCCGCAATGCCAATTATTACCAATTGTGCTACGAATTGGAAATTGAGGAATTCAATTTTTCCCAGGCCCGCAAGCGGGTCGATGACAACAATGTCCAGGAAATGGGTCGGGCGCTGGATGAATTGCTGCTTTTCCAAAAACTCAAACAAAGCTGTGTGTACCTGGCCCACGCCCACGTCTTCAAGGCCGAGTACGACCACAGTTTTTTGCCCCAACTGCTGGAATACCTGGCGGATAGCCCCCACCTTCAGGAGCCCTCCATCGCCATCTACTATTATTGCTACCGCGCCCTCTCCGAAGGCCACGAAAGTGATTTTCAAGATTTCCGCCGCTTGCTTTTCGAATACCAAAGCCATTTTGCCTCCAGCGAATTGCGCGATCTGTTTCAACTCGGTATCAACTACTGCATCAAACAGGTCATCGGGGGCGTTAGGGGCGACGTCGCCGAGGCCCTGGCCCTGTACCGACTGGGGCTGGAAAATCGCTTTATGCACGAGCAGGGCTACCTGAGGCGTTTTGCCTACAAGAACATCGTGGCACTGGGGCTCCACCAGGGGGAGTACGACTGGGTAGAGGATTTTATCCAGCGCTACGCCGCCCAATTGCAGCCCCACTTTCGACGGGGCATCTACAACTACAACCTCGCCAAGCTCTACTACGCTCGCAAAGATTTTCGGGCCACCTTCAAGTACCTGGCCGCCGTCGACGAATCGGACCTCCTGCTCAATTTTGGCGCCAAGGTCATGCAGGTCAAAATGTATTACGAGCTCCATGAGTACGATGCTCTCGAAGCGTTGCTGGCCAGTTTCAAAGCCCTCCTCCAACGCAAAAAAGTACTGAGCTACCACCGCACCCACTTCTCTAACATCATCCAATTTACCCGTCGGCTCCTCTACCTATCTCCGGGGGATACCGAAAAGGCAAACGGACTGCGCAAAGACATCCTCGCGGCCGAAGTTTTATCGGAAAGGGATTGGCTACTTGAGCAATTGGACCAGTGGGCTTAAGTAAAAGGCCCATCCCCCCGCTTGGTGGTGATGGGCCGGGCCCAACTGGAGGCTGGTTGGGAAGATCAACGTGGCAGCACGCTAAACCGCCCCTTTTGTTGAAAGCCCGGGCCTGCAAGGGTGTAGAAAAAGGTGCCCCCTCCGGTTTGGGAAAGGCCCTCGATGCGGAGGGTATTGTCGCCCACTGCGCAGGGCTGTTGTACGGTACGGACCAACTGGCCGAATGTATTGTAAATACGGATTTGAGCCTGACCGCCTCGGGCGGCCGCAAACTGAAAATGGAGGAGCTCGCGGGTGGGGTTGGGGAAAACGCTTACTTCAAAACCGCGCTGAGGCGGGGCCGTCACCGCAGCTTCGGATTCCGCCTCGGCGTCGACGACGCTCATGCGCAGGCGTACGGGAACCAAGGCGCCTTCCGCGCTGAGGAATCCGGGGACCAGGACATGTTGGTTGATCTGGAGGATGCTTTGCAATTGATTGATGTCCTCCAGGGCACGCAGTTGCAACTGGAACAGGGTTTGATCGGGAGTCAGCTGATGTCCCGCCATCCGCTCGTCCACCCACAGGACGCGCAGTTCCTTTTCCGCCAAGCGCTGGGTGCCGAAATGGTCGATCTGGAATTGGGGCAGTTCGCCCGTTTTGATGCCTTCGAGTTGGACCCGCTCGGTATCCAGGTAGAGGCCCAGGCCAAAGGCGGCGATGTTCTGGAAGCGCTCGGCACTCAGTTGCAGGGTAAAGGTTTCGCCACGTTGATTGGGGTGGGGATTGGTCAGGTCG
>CALCCH010000570.1 GCA_937899855.1 uncultured Saprospirales bacterium
ACCCAGTAGGTGGTACTGGCGGCCGTCACCGGCGTTTGAAACAGCGGCCCCGTCGCCAGTGGGTCGCCCCCAAGTTCCCGATCGTACCACAGTAGCGAATCTCCTTCGGCCCGAAGTAAGCCGCTACCACTGATGTCCAGGGTATCTCCCGTCACCAAAGGAAGGACCACCTCCGGCAGGTCGCGCACCTCGATGGGCTCGGAATGGAAGCGCCCACAGGCATCTTCCACGGCGATGGTGTAGGCTCCGGGGTCAACAACCGCGATTTCGACACTGGTTTCCCCCGTCGACCATTCGATGTCTTCGGATTGTGAGGATCGCAGCACCAGCGCCTCTCCCACACATTTGTCGACAATGCCAAAATCCGTGCTGATACTTGGAATGTCGGGAGAAACCTCCACCTCTACCTTTGGCGAGAGGCCCACGCAAGCGCCACCATCACGGACTTCTACGTGGTAGGTACCCGACTGGCGGACCACAATCGAAGCGCCCGTTTCCCCCGTCGACCAGCGATAGGTATTGCCCGGTGGGACGGACAAGACCAGGCTGTCGCCCTGGCACAGGTTGGTCGAGCCCACCAGGCTCAGGGCCGCATCGGGAGAGCGGCAGCCACCTTCCTCGACTTGGATAAACTGATTGGTGGGTAGGGCTTCGTAGCGATCCACCTGGCCACTGGGCCAACGGATGAGGAGGGAATCAATCTGGGTGGCTTATCCCACTCCAAAGAGTTCGGGCAAGCTAGTTTGGATGCCATAGCTTTCGCCGGTACGTACCTCCCGAATCTGACGGCCCCAAGTACCGTACAGCTCCAGACGGGCGCCGATGCCATCGCTGTTGCTGGCCGTACCCCGGAGACGAATCGCCACGAAGTTGTTGTCGTTGCCCCGGTTGAGCCACAGCTGGTCGGGGCGGAAAAAGGGTTCGCCCAGGTGGAAGGTAGCGTACAGATCCAAGAATCCATCGTGATTGAGATCGCCCAGGGTACCGCTGAGGAGGACTTCGTCGCCTCCCAGTATCTCTGATCCTTGACGCTCAAAACGCCCGTCGCCCCGGTTGCGGTAGAGGTAGTGGTTTTCGATACCGAGCACCAAGAGATCGACCCAGCCATCGTTGTCAAAGTCGCGGAAAAAGCCCTGGAGACCAGCCTGGATACCCGTCAGCCCCGCGGCCTTTGTCGCGTCGCCAAAGTGTCCCTGCCCATCGTTGAGCAGCAGTTGGCTGTCTTCGTAGTGGTTGTTGACAAAACAGTCTAGGTCGCCATCGTTGTCGATGTCCTGAAAATTGGCCGTCCAGGATTGGGCACCGAGGCGGAGGCCGTACTGGCCGGCGGCTTCCGTAAATTGCCCCTGCCCGTCGTTGACAAACAGGGCGTTGATGCGGCGGCCATCGGTGGGATCGGCCGGGGCAAAGGAGCTGCATTTGACCAAGTACAAGTCCAGGTCCCCATCGTTGTCAAAGTCGGTCCAGATGCTACCGTAGTTGCCGGATTTATCGGAGGGGGGATCGGAGCTCATGTCGATCCACTGGTCGGCAGTGGCAAAGGTGCCATCGGCCTGATTGGACCAGATTCTACTCTCGCCCAAATCGTGGCAAACAAAAGCGTCGACCCAACCGTCGTTGTCGATGTCTACCCAGTTAACATTTTGGGCAAAAAGGTCGGGGGCTACCAAGCGGGGTCCCAATTCAAAACGCTCGCTGCTCACTTGCCGGAGCAGCTTGACGTCGTCGCGAGCGCCGGCGATGAGCAGGTCCCGCGCGCCGTCCTTGTCGTAGTCCGCCAAGCTCAGGGCCCACTGGGGCTCCACCGGTGCGTCGAAAGCCTCGATCGCCTGGGCCTCCAATTGGGTCCTCCCCGGGCGTTGGTAATCCACCCACAGGGCAACGCCGTTTTGCAGGCGAACCAGATCGTCCAGTCCATCCCCGTTGACATCTTCGATACCGACGGGAAAGAAGCTAAAGGAGGTCCCGCTCAGCCGGTCGGCGGCGGGGGTAAAGGCCAGTTGGGCACTGAGGAGGCTGCCCATCAGCAAAAAGAGCGGAAGCAGCACCCCGGAACGAGCGTTGATCGTTTTCATACCAATAGAACTAAAATGTCGTGCGCTGGTTGAGCAAACGGGGCAGAAGTTCCAATGCTCCAGCCCCGTTTGCTGGGCTATTGTAGTACTACCTTAGCCAGGTAGGTATCCTGCGCGGAGTAAACCTTAAACCAGAATAAGCCCCGTGGCCAGGTCGTCAGGTCGAGGCGCTCGCTACTCGTGGGCGCCAAAATACGCTGACCAACCAACTGCCCCTGGACGTTGTAAATCTCCAGTCGTCCCTCCGTCGGCAGATCGTACTGCACTTGAAGGTCCCCGTTGCTGGGGTTGGGGAAAAGCTGGATCGCATCGGTGGTCGACAGGTCTTTTACCGCCACCTCAAACTCAACCACCAAATCTACCGGTACCCGGTCGCTCACGCAGACCACTTTTTTGGTGGGTTCCACCTGGAGGTCGTAGAAATAGTAATAATTCAAACTGTTGAGCGAGGAGTTCACCTGGCCAAAGTCACCCAAGGCGTAGGGAAAATCCAGGGCGGTCACTGCGGCATCGTCGTAAAACAAGCCCGCATCCGTATTGATAAACATGCTGATGTCCGAGCTTGCGGGTAGCGTAATGTCAAAAATGACGCGGCTGTCTCCCGCCGGAATCATCAC
>CALCCH010000571.1 GCA_937899855.1 uncultured Saprospirales bacterium
GCGAGGCTATCGGTTCAGCTGGCGGGTGATGTTGATGGAAAAAAATGGCTACACCGCCTTTATCCTCCGCGATCCGGTCAAGCAGGTCCAGAAAGAGGTCGACCAAAAACAGTACCTCACCCCTTTCCAACGCCAACAGATGCGCTCCCAGCCGGATATGATCCTACAGTTTGCCCGCTACCTGGGCGACGAATTCCACGAGCAATACGGCTACGCTCCCCAGGTATACGTACAAAGCCGCCTGTCCCTCAATGGACGCCGCAGCCAAGCCTTTACCAACGATACCCTGGATGTGTATTCTACGACGGACCCCATGAATAGTAACTGGATTTTACCCTTCCAAGAAAAATGAATAGACCACTACTGATTTTCCTACTCGCTGCCCTACTGGGGCCGCTCCTCCTCCGGGCCCAAAGCCCCCCTCAGGCCGTGCTGAGTGGCTTCATCACCAACCTCAACGACGATCCACTTGAGGACGTACTCGTATACATCGGCCCGGATCGCCAGCTCCGCATCACCGACCGGGCGGGTTTCTTCTCCATCTCCCTCCCCACCGGTCGGTCTTACCCCTTATCCATCAGCAGCATCAACATCGAACCCATCGAGCAAAGCGTCTTCCTCGCTCGTGATACCACCCTGCGCCTCCGGGTCAAACAAACGATCGCGGACCTCTCGGAGGTGGTGGTAGAAGCCGAAACCGACGCCTTTGGCATCCGGCGCCTGCGATCCATTGAAGCCGGAGGCTTGTACGAGGGTAAAAAAACTGAGGTCATCGACATCGACAAGTTGGTCGGCAATAAGGCAACCAATAACGCGCGACAGGCCTTTAGCAAAATTCCGAGCCTCAACATCTGGGAAAGCGACAATGCGGGATTGCAATTGGACATCGGTGGCCGGGGTTTGAGCCCCAAACGCACCTCCAATTTTAACACCCGACAAAACGGCTACGATATCAGCGCGGATGCCCTGGGCTATCCCGAGAGTTACTACACCCCACCCCTCCAAGCCGTCCAACAGATCGAAATCGTTCGGGGGGCGGGAGCCCTCCAGTACGGCAGTCAGTTTGGGGGCTTGGTCAATTTTAAAATGCGGCGGGGCGATCCCGACCGTAGCTTCCGCTTTGAATCGCAAAATACCTACGGGGCCTATCAGTTTTTCAATACCTTCAACAGCTTTGAAGGGCAGGTCAACAAGCTCAATTACTACAGCTACGTTCAGTACAAGCGGGGAGACGGCTGGCGGGCCAATTCGGATTTCGAGCAGTACGCAGCCTTCGCCAGCCTTCGCTACGAAGCTTCGCAACGACTGCGGCTCAACCTGGACTTTACCTACATGTACTACCTGAGCCAGCAGGCCGGGGGGCTGACCGACGAGCTATTCGAACGCGATCCCCAGCAGTCCAACCGCGAACGCAACTGGTTTCGGGTCAATTGGAATTTGGCGGCCTTTTCGCTCGAATACGACTTTTCGGACCAAGTCCGATTGTACAACCGCACCTTTGGCCTGCTGGCCAGTCGGACCTCGCTGGGGCTGTTAGAAACCCCGGACGTCGAGGATCCCCTGTCCAATCGCGACCTCATCGACGGGCGGTTTAGAAATATCGGAAACGAAACGCGCTTGGTTTTTTCCTACAACAGCGTCGGGGACCTCAAAAATAGCTTGCTCGTGGGTACGCGTCTGTACCGGGGCTTCACCAACTTCAGCCAAAACTTTGGCACGGCGGGGAGCGATGCGGACTTTACCCGGGTGGATACCTCCTTCCTGGAGCGCCGCCGCTCCGACTTTGAATTTCCCAATTTTAACGCGGCCGTCTTTGCCGAAAAAATCATCCGCCTCAGCGAGACCTTTAGCCTGATTCCCGGCGTGCGCTACGAATACATCGACACCAAATCCGAAGGATTCTTTACCGTCAACCTTCGCCTCAATAGTTTCGGAGATTTCATCGAGGAGATGCGGGGAGATACCAGCGCCAACCAACGCCACATCTTCCTCTACGGTCTGGGCCTCTCCAAAAAATTGAGCCCAAAGTACGAACTGTACGCCAACGCCACGGCCAATTACCGCGCCATCAATTTTACCGACGTTCAAATCCAAACCAACACCCAACTGGTGGATACCCTCATCAAGGACGAAAGTGGCTACAGCTTTGACCTGGGCATCCGACGACGGAATTTTTCGCCCTTCTTCGTTGAAGCCAGTCTGTTCTACATCTTCTACGACAATCGGATCGGCGAGGTGATCGACGATGGCATCCGGGTACGAACCAATATCGGGCTGGCGCGGATTTTTGGTGTGGAGTTGTTTTTCGAACTGGACGTGCTGGCGGCGCTGCGCAAGAAAAGCGAGCACAAGGTGAGCGTTTTTGTCAACGGCTCGGTCAATCGGGGGGTGTATACCAAAATCAACGAGCGAGCGCTGGTCGGCGTGCGTACCGGCAACCGCCTGGAGGACCTGCCCGAGTACAACATCAAGACCGGATTGGGCTACGGCTTCCGCAAGTTTACCACCTCCCTGCAAGCCACCTTCGTGGGAGATCAATTCTCCGACGCGGCCAATACCGTGGAGCCTTTCGTGGGGGTATTTGGAGTCATCCCCGCCTACACCGTCTGGGATTTCTCGGCGAAGTACGTCTTTTCGGAGCGTTTTCGGCTGTCGACCAGCATCAATAACCTACTCGACCAAGCGTACTTTACCCGCCGGGCCGTCGCCTATCCCGGCCCCGGCATCATTCCCGCCCTGGGACGTACCTGGAACCTAACCCTGAGCATCAGCCTCTAGCCAGCACCGCTGTGCTATTCATTGCTAAGAAGCCCTCTCGGCTACCAATTCCACTGGAGCCCCAGGTAGAGGGCTCGCCCCTGGTTGGGCGCGTAGGCGTAAGAGGTATCGAAGTAGGGACTAAAACCAATCGCCGCATTGGGATCGTTGACGCCCACCAGCGGGGAGAGCATTTGCCGGAAATTAAGGAGGTTTTGCACCCCTCCGTAGAGGCTCCAATGCTCGTTGAAAGTCTTGGTAATTTGTAGGTTGTGAATCGAGAAGGGCTCCGATTGGGTCGCGCGGGAAGTCCCGAGGGGCTCCCCATTTTCATCCAGATCGAAGACGACGGGCAGGGCCATCGTTCCCGTTACCCGGACCGTGTAGGCGACTACGAGCCCCGCCTTTTTCCAATTGTAATTTGCGGTCAGTACGCCGCTCCACTGGGGGGCAAACTCGATATGGCTGGTTTCGTGGACCCCCTCGGCATTGGGTTCGGTTTGGGTTACGCTTTGTAGGTTGACGCCCAGGTTGAAGGAGAGGGGAAAGACGAAGTTGTGGTTGAGGTTGAGGCCGATACCCAGCGTTTGGGCGTGGCCGTCGGAATTGGCGTAAATGATTTTGCCGGGAGTATCGTAATCGGGGAGTATCTTATTGTTGAAGTAGGTGTAATACGCTTCGATATCAAAATTACCCGCTCCCCCCAAACCGCTGTAAATGTGGTTGAGGTTGAGCGAGGCGTTGTAGGAACGCTCCGGGTTGAGGGTTTCGAGAATCTCGACACTGCGCTGCCCCGTGACGAAGGCGTGGTCTTCGGTAAAGAGATTGACGATCCGGAAGCCCGTACCGAAGTTGGTACGGATGGTGGTCCAGTCGGAGGGTTTGAATTTGACGTTCAATCGGGGGGCAAAGATGGGGCCGTGCGATTCGTAGTGGTCCAAGCGAGCCCCCCCCAGCACCGTCCACTTGGGGGAGAGCGTGTACTCGTCCTGTACAAAAATCCCCGGAATATACTGATTGTCGGGAGCATTGACCGCAACGCCGTTGATGGGATCGCCCTGGGTGGCAACGGTATTGTCGTCGTAGTACTGATAGCGATTGGTCAGGCCCACCAGGATATCGTGTTGCTCAAAGCGGTCGATGTTCCAGAGGAAATTGGCGAAGCCGATGCGTTGCTGGGCTTCGTAATGGTCGCTACCGTAGTAGCTGTCCTGATCGTGGTGGGAAAGCGAGAAGTCCAAGCGTAGCTTGGCCGCCGTGTCCAGCTCGTAGGTGCCCAGCACTTCCCAACGATTGGTGTAAATGCTTTCGCCGTAAAGGCGGTCGCTGCCCCGCAAGTCGCGGTAGGCGCGGTCGCGGACGTAATCCTCCAAGCCATTGCGGCGGTCTTCGTAGTAATACTTCCCAGCCAGGGTAAACTTTTTCCCACTCTTCCGACCGATGTTCCACTTCGTAAAGAGGGAATAGCGATCCAGTAGGATGGCGTCGCCAAAGTGGTCCGCATTGAAATCCTGGAAGTCGTTGTCGTAGGCATAATTGAGTCCGATGTAGCCGCTGGTTTTACCCAATTTGGGGGCGATGGCGAGGTTGCCAAAGTGCTCGCCCCGGCTCGTCCCCATCAAATCAACCGCAAGGAGCGGCTGCTTGGCGGGGTCCTTGGTGATGATGTTGATGACCCCCGCCACCGCTTCCGAACCGTAGAGGGTACTACTGGGCCCTTTGATCACCTCAAAACGATCGATAATCATATTGGGGATCCCGTTGAGCCCGTATACGGAGGCCAAATTGCCAAACATGGGTGTTCCATCCAGCAGGACGGCCGTGTAAGCGCCCTGCAAGCCATTGATGCTAATGCTGTTGGTATAACAGACCCCGCAGGCCACCACTTCCTGCACACCATTGACCAATTGGATTCCTTCCACCACCGAAGAAGCCGCCGCGGGGAGGTAGGTATCGAGTTGTTTGGCCGTGATGACGTCAACCTTGATGGGGGAATCCGAAACGTAGGTGGGCTTGAGCGTCCCCGTTACTACCACCGCTTCCAGCTCTTCGGCCGGTGGCAAAACGAAATCTACTCGTACCCGCTCCCCCGCCGCCAAGGTCACCTCGTACACTTGGTTGGCGTAGCCCACGTAGGACGCCGTGAGGATATAAGTACCCACGGCCAGGCCATCAAGCTGAAAGGCGCCCGCTTGATCGCTGGTCGTACCGCGGTTTTGGCCCTTCAGGAACACACTGGCGTAAGGTAAAAGCTCCTTTTCGTTGCTAATTGTCCCAAATATGCTGGCATTTTGACCAATAAGCCGGATATTTGTTAAACAACAAAGGAGGAGAATCAGGGGAAGTGTGGAGAGTCGAAAAAATGGCTTCATCTGTAGATCAGGTTATTTTTTGGATCGGTTAATTTTTATTCTTCGATTACAAATCTACATAAATTAGGCATGCCTAACAAATCAATTCATACAAAACTAACAAAAAACGAGGAGGACTACCTAAAAGCCCTCTTTCATTTGTTGAGCGAAGCGGGTGACAATAAGGTGGGAACCAATCAATTAGCGGAGTATATGGGCATCTCGCCGGCCTCCGTTAGTGGGATGCTCAAAAAGATGAAGACCAAGGATTTGGTGGCCTCGGAGCGCTATGGAAAGCTGGATTTGACCGAGGAGGGGACGGCCATTGCGGTACAGCTCATTCGCAAGCACCGCTTGTGGGAGACCTTTTTGTACACCCACATGAATTTTACCTGGGATGAGGTCCACGAAGTGGCGGAGCAGTTGGAACACATCAAGTCGACCAAATTGATTGCCGAACTGGATAAATTTCTGGGGCACCCCAAACGCGATCCGCACGGAGCGGTCATTCCCAATGCCGAAGGCGAGTACCAGCTACTGCCCAAGATCACCTTGGCGCAATTGGAGGCGGGAGATCGCTGCCGCTTGGTGTCGGTCAAGGACAGCTCGGTGGCTTTTCTACAGTACGTTTCGCGCCTGGGCTTGGCCCTGAGCAGTGAAATACAGATCCGGGAGATCGAGGCCTTCGATGGCTCGGTGACGATCTCCTTTGACAATAAGGAGATCAATGTATCCAAAAAGTTTGTGGACAATGTTTTTGTGGAAAAAATCTAAAGCCCATGACTACGCAGGATGAATATTTCCTACGGGAGGCCATCGCCCTGGCCAAACGGGGGATGGAAGCCAACGAAGGTGGCCCCTTTGGTGCCCTGGTCGTCCGGGACGGCCAAATCATCGGGCGGGGCAACAACCGGGTGACCTCCACCAACGATCCCACGGCGCACGCCGAGGTCGTGGCCATCCGGGCGGCTTGCGCGGCGCTGGACAGTTTTCAACTCACGGATTGTACGATCTACAGCTCTTGCGAGCCCTGCCCCATGTGTCTGGGCGCCATCTACTGGGCCCGACCGGCCCGGCTCGTCTACGCCTGCAGCCGGGAGGACGCCGCCGCCATCGACTTTGACGACGATTTTATCTACCGCGAGATCCCACTACCAGCGGAGGAACGCAGTATTCCGACCGAGCAAGCATTGCGCGAAGAGGGGCGGGTGGTATTTCGGGCCTGGCGGGACAAAACGGATCGACAGGACTATTGAGTGGACGTACGCTTAACCTAAAGAACGGAAACAAGCATGATGAAAAAATTTTGGACGAGATTGGCGGTTTTGGTATTGTTGCTGGGGATCAACTACGGTGCGGATCAGTACAGCAAGCAGTGGGCGCGGGAAGCCTTGGCGGAAGACGTACGCTATTCCTACTTCAACGACCTGGCGCACCTGCAACTGTCCGATAACCACGGAGCCTTTTCGAGCGCCGGATCGAAGTAGAAAGGGGGCTGGCACCTGGTTTTCCTCAAAATTCACCCCCTCCTCGTACTGGTGGGCATGATTATCTACCTCTTGGCCTCCAACAGCTTTAGCACCGGGCAGTTTGTCAGCCTGGCCTGCGTACTGGGCGGGGGCCTGGGCAACGTACTGGACCGCATCCAATTCGGCAGCGTCACCGATTTTATGATCCTCTCCTACGGCGACATACACACCGGCATCTTCAACGTGGCGGACCTCTCCATCACCTGTGGACTGATCGCCTTCGTGATCTTTTCCATCCGCAGCAATTGAGAAAACGGTTCCGATCGGCCGCGAACGAACGTCAGCAGGCTCAGATGCGGTACCCCACCAGCAGTCCAAGGCCCAAGTAACGGTCCTTCCGACGCTCCTCTTCGAACAAACGGTTGAGCGAATAGTAACCTTTTAGCCCCACCAGTAGCGCCGATTGCTTGAGGGGAATCTCGTAGCCTAGGGTGAGGAAAGCGGGTATGGTCCAGCGGTTAAAGGTGGGGAATGAGGGGTCGTACTCCTCTACCTCCCGAAAGACATCACCGTTGGTAAGGAAATCCTTTCGCCTTACTCGATTTGCGAAATTGAAGCCAAGACCGACCTCGGGATGGACGAAGATTGGACCGAAATTATAAATAAAACCAAGGGGCAGTACCGCGTAATTGTAGCTGTAGGCCAGATCGATTCGATCCAGCGTTACCTGGGGAAACTCACCGAGG
>CALCCH010000572.1 GCA_937899855.1 uncultured Saprospirales bacterium
TGAGTGCGCTTTGGTCCTCCTGGTAATCGTGATCGTTAAATGTGGAGGAGGAGATGAGTCGCCGTTTTCCTTGGTGTTGCTAAACTGTTTTTCCAGTCTGCGTTCTTTGATGGTGGTGCCGGCGAATTCAATCTCTTTGACTTTGACCCGTTTTTTGGGATTGATCTTGAATTCCAGTCGTACGGCGTTGACCTTTTTTTGGTCTTCGATTTCGCGGACCGACACCTCGGCGTCGAGGAAACCTTTCTCGCGGTAGTATTTTTTGATGGCGTTGCTGGCGTTGGCCTTGACGTTTTCCGTAACGATTCCTCCCTTGATCAAGAAGTCTTCCAGGGCATCGTTGAGGTCGTCGTGGCGGCTCTTTTTGGCGCCTTTGAAGGAGTGGACTGACAGTCGGGGCCTTTCCTGGACCACAATTTCGAGAAAGATGATTGCACCGATGGTTTTTTCCTTGTACACTTGCACATTCGTAAAAAGCCGGAGGTTCATCAGTTTGCGGATGGCCCTTTTGATGTCATTGCCCGGAATTCGGACTTTGTCGCCCACTTTGAGTCCCGCCACGGCGATTAGGGCGTTGTCGTCGCTGTATTCCGCTCCTTTGACGATGATTCCCCCGATTTCGAAATCCTGGGGTTGGCCATAGTTCATCACCGGAATGGAGTCGGGAGATTGGGCGGAAACAGCGGACCAGGCTCCAAGGAGGAGGCTGAGGCAAGCAAGGCGGATCATTAATTTCTTTCTCATCGCTACGGTCGAGTCAATTACAATAGTTGGTCAAATTAAATCGGGTCGACGATTGATAACGCTGCTTGAAGCGACCCGGGTATGTGGCAGCAGCCGAAATGCACTTGCTGTCGTTTGTCGGATAATGAAAAAGCGAACGGGCTAAATCTGTTCGCTGATTTTACCAAAACGGCGTTCGCGATTTTGGTAGTCGACGATGGCCTTGTACAGGTGTTCCTTGCGGAATTCTGGCCAAAAGATTGGCGTAAAGTGGAATTCGGCGTAAGCCAACTGCCAGAGCAGGAAATTACTCAGGCGCGTTTCTCCACTGCTGCGAATCAACAGCTCGGGATCGGGTACTCCCGCCGTACTCAGGGCATCGGCAAAAACCGATTCGTCGATTTGCGTCACTTCCAACTGGCCCTGGGCCACCTTTTGGGCCAGGCGTCGGCTGGCCTCCACGATTTCCCACTTGGCGCTGTAATTGAGCGCCAGGATCAGGGTCATTCGCGTGTTGTTCTGCGTATTTTCGATGCCTTCCACTAGGGCTTTGTGGGTCCGGGAAGGCAACTGACTGACGTCGCCAATGGCGCGGAGGCGGATGTTGTTCTTGTTGAGCGTATCCAACTCGTTGCGTAGGGTTTCGACCAGCAGGGTCATCAAAGCATTGACCTCGATTCGGGGGCGGTTCCAGTTTTCCGTCGAAAAGGCGTAGAGGGTCAAAAAATCTACGCCCAACTCAGCGGCGGCTTCGGTGGTTTCCCGTACGGCCTTGACCCCATTGCGGTGCCCAAACACGCGCGGTTTGCCGTGTTGCTTGGCCCAGCGGCCATTGCCATCCATAATTACGGCAATGTGGCGGGGTAGTTTCTCCAGATTGATTTGATCTTTCCAGTCCATCGTACAATGCGGACCCCCACTCCACTGCGCCGACTGTGGGCTTTCCCGGCAGTCCTCGTCACGTCACTAAAGAGTACGCCAAAAGACCGCGGGGTTGGTTGGGGTTCGGGGAGTCCCTAAATTTTCGCAAAGTTAAGAAAATAATCGAGGCATTTATGGGCAAAACCCAAGTCACTGTCCTGCACCCTGCTTTTGGTCCGGGGCCAAATCACCTGGCTTGGCCATTGAATTTGCTGGGGATTTGTCGTAATTTTGTCCAAATTTTGGAATTAGGAAGCACACAAACACATGGCAGATCAAAAATTTGACGATTACCACTACGAGCGGCCGGTGATGGAAAACTTTACCGAAGCTTTCGAACAGTTGCTCACCCGCTTCGAAACTGCGGATGATGTGGCCCAACAAAGCGAAGCCCTCGGAGGCCTCAATCAATTGCGTCAGGAGTACTCTACGATGTACAATATCTGCCACGTTCGGCACACCATAGATTCGCGAGATGACTATTTCGAAAAAGAAAACGCCTTTTATGTCAGCACCAACCCCGTGGACGACGCGCTGATCAACCGCTTCTACACCCAGTTGCTCCAATCGCCCTTTCGCCCCGAGCTGGAAAAACGTTGGGGCTCCCAACTGTTCGTGATCGCCGAGCTGACCCTCCGCACCTTCCGGCCCTCCATCCTGGAGCAATTGCGGGAGGAGAACCAACTGGTCAGTCAATACGTCAAACGCAAGGCTTCGGCCAAGATTGACTTTCGGGGAGAGCAGTACAATTTGGCCTCCATTCTGCCCCTGGAGCTGTCGCAGGATCGCGAGGTGCGAGCCGGGGCCCTCCGCGCCAAATGGACCTTTTACGCCAATAATGCCCCCGAGATCGAAAATATTTACGACCAGCAGGTCCAATTGCGGCACGGCATTGCCCGGGCTCTGGGCTTCAATAATTTTGTGGAACTTGGCTACGCCCGGATGTTGCGCTCCGATTACGATGCCACGATGGTGGCCAACTTTCGCCAGCAAGTCCTCGACTACATCGTTCCCATCGCCACCGAACTGTACGAGCGGCAGACCAAACGCCTGGGGCTGGATCACTTGTACTATTACGACGAGGGCTTCCGCTTTGCCTCCGGCAATCCCAAGCCCCAGGGTGATCCCCGCTGGATCATCGACAACGCCAGCCGGATGTACGGAGAATTGTCGCCCGAAACGGAGCAGTTTTTTGAATTTATGCGCCGAAAGAATCTGATGGACCTGGTCAACAAAGACGGCAAGGCCACGGGGGGCTACTGTACCTACATTGATGCTTATCAGGCCCCGTATATTTTTTCGAATTTCAACGGTACCAGCAGCGATATCGATGTGCTGACCCACGAAGCGGGGCACGCCTTTCAGGTGTATTCCAGCCGTGATATTGGCCTTCCCGAATACCAGTGGCCGACCTACGAGGCCTGCGAGATTCACTCCATGAGTATGGAGTTTTTTACCTGGCCCTGGATGCACCTGTTTTTCGATGCGGATACGGACAAGTACCGCTTTGCCCACTTGGCGGGTGCGATCAAGTTCCTACCTTACGGCGTGGCGGTGGACGAGTTTCAGCACCGCGTATACGAGCAGCCCACGATGGGCAAGGCCGAGCGCAACCGCGTGTGGCGGGAAATCGAGCGGCGCTATTTGCCCCACCGCGACTACGCCGACAATGCTTTTCTGGAGGCGGGGGGCTACTGGCAACAGCAAAGCCACATCTTCAACATGCCTTTTTATTACATCGACTACACCCTGGCCCAGATTTGCGCCTTCCAGTTTTGGCAGCGCGATCGTGCCGATCACGAGGGTGCCTGGCGGGATTACCTCCGGCTGTGTCAAGCGGGGGGGAGCCACTCTTTTGTCGAACTGGTCAAATTGGCCAATCTGACCTCTCCTTTTGAGAATGGCTGCGTCGAGTCGGTCGTGGGCGACATCAAGGCTTGGTTGGATGGGGTAGACGATACGCGTTTTTAGGATTTCCGAGACCAAACGCTTAACAAATTTGCGACAAAACCGTAGATATGATAAATTTCCGTAAAGGAAGGACGCCCGAAAAAAGAACCCGATCCATGCAGCAGTTTTCGTATTTGTTTTTGTTGGGAATCACACTCGTATTTTCGAGTTGTGGCTTGTTGGATGAATGTGGCAGTTCCAAGGCGGATTTTTTGAAAAAATACGAAGCCTTCGTCCGCGAGGTAGAGCAGCAGGATTGGCACCACGCCGACAACGACTGGCAGGCCTACGACGAGCGCTTGGAGGCCTACCTCAACAATTGCTACGAGCGCTACGAACCGGAGCTAACGGCGGCGGAGACCAAAGATTTTTGGTTACTCACCGTCAGTTACTACGTCGCGAGGTACGACGGGCAGTTTGTGGAGGAATTTTTGGCTGAGGACAACCCATTGTCGCGGACGGTACGCGATCATTTTGAGGAGTTGGAAGACGATCCCGAGCGATTTTTTCGGGATTTGGTGCGCGAAGTGAGTGGGGGCGAGGTCGACGAATTGTTCCGCGATCTGGGGAGAGAGTTGGAAAGTATGGGAAAACGACTACAAGATTGGTTGGACGAACGTTGATAAAATTGACGACTCCTTCAACTTGACGACATCTTGAATTAAAAGACGGCGCTTAATTTGCCCGATCGTTTACCTATATTTGTATACGAAATTGTCTCCTATGTACGATATCATACTGAGTTTTATCACTGCATTCACCCTGACCTACTTTGCGATTCCTTCGATTATTCGCATTGCTCGGGTCAAGAATCTGTGCGACGAACCGGGAGAACGGCGTTCTCACACGGTCAGTACGCCTTCGCTCGGTGGAATTGGTATTTTTGCGGGAGTCATTTTTTCCATTGTGATGTGGACGCCCTTCCACCTTTTTGACGACTTACAGTACATCCTTTGTTCCTTCATCATTCTCTTTTTGATCGGCGCCAAGGACGACATTCTACCCCTGGCCCCCAACAAAAAGCTGATCGGTCAGATTCTGGCGGCCTCCATCCTCGTATTCAAATCCAACGTGCGCATCACCAGCCTCTACGGCATTTTTGGCATCCACGAGCTCCCCGAAGTGGTGAGCATTCTCCTGTCGATCTTTACCATCCTCGTCATCATCAATGCCTTCAATCTGATCGACGGCATCAATGGCTTGTCGGGAAGCATCGGCACTTTGATCACTTTGATCATTGGCACCTGGTTTTTACTCATCGACCACGTCGAACTGGCCATTATTGCCTTTGCTTTGGCGGGGGCGGTGATCGCTATTCTCAAATACGATTACGCCCCCGCCAAATTTTTTATGGGCGATAAGGGCGGCGTGATCGTGGGGGG
>CALCCH010000573.1 GCA_937899855.1 uncultured Saprospirales bacterium
GGAACAAGAATATCGTCCCTTTCAGCTAACATAATCTAAATGTGACCTTTAGTCGCACGTACCAAGATTTAAAGCGATTAGAGACGACATTGACCCCATGGCTAGCTCACTTGGGGGATAAAGATTTACTGGAGGCAATAGAAAGGCGTGGGCTATTGACAGACAAAGAGGAATACAGCCATCTAGTGGGTATAGAATTAGAACCCCGGATGATCTCTTCAGTACGATGTAAAAAGAGTTTTGCAATATCTGATGTACAGGTGGAATTTCAATTGCTTGATTATTTGGGGATGAATATTGAGACAGAAAAAATTGCTTTACCCTTTATTCAAAGGGTACTGACGCTGTCAGGAATCAAGTTAGGGGTGCTTTACAATCCACACTATTGCTTTTGGGAAAATAGGCGTAGTCTTGAATTTTACAAATATCGAGGAGGTCTCAAAATATACCACGATTCCCATTTAGATGCCAAAGCCGTTGACCTCTCCCAACGTCCCGGCCGGATTGCCGCTACGGGCGATTGGCGTTTCGTGGGCGCCTCCGATTACTGGTTCGGCCCGGCAATTTTTGAGGTTTTCCCCCGCGAGCACCTGCTGGCCTTTAAGCAGGGCCTGAGTATTCAAGAGCTACCGAATGGCATCATTCATTTACAGCTCCTACATCTGGGCGAATACTGGTCAGACGATTCGCAAGCGCGGATAAAAGCGCTACGGGAGCACCTGGAGATCGATCGTTTGGAGCGGGAGTACCGGAAGGCGTTGCGGGATTTGTGGGAACAGCGGCATGGGAAGCCGGGAAAAGGGATAGAGTGATGATGGATCTTTGTTCGCCAAATCTATCGATTGGTGGTAGTAGCACCTCCACAAATACCATACGGACCATTTGTGCAATAGTCAAAACTAACTAATTCTGAATAATTATTTGCTATGAAATTTCTACGCTAGGAGAGGGTGGGAGCATATTAAGCATACTTATATTTGGTAAATCATTACATTTATAGCTGCTATGCCGAGCTTGGGTACGCAAAGTGCCATTTGGAGGTGGTCTTGCGTAATTTTTTTGCCTTGTCCAAGTTGGTTAAGGTCTCAATCAGATAGCTTTCGAATAGCGCTAAAAACTAGTGGTGGACTCTGGTTATTTAGACCCACAATCCTTTGGGGATTTACAATTATTCAAAGAGTGTAATGAATAAGACTAAGATGGATATAGCAAAGTTACAGCTTAATTTAAAGAAGGAATTTGCTTTTGATTTTGAAAAGGCAATGAATTCCTTTGAAAAGAACATAAATTACAGCTCTGAATTATATGATGAATTTGTGATTCAGCAGAGTAGGTTTTTCAATGTAGTCAACGATTTTAATCGAAACATCATTTCAAAAGAGGATCGGGACCTTACCCTCGACAGGATAAGACTATCTTTTATGAAGCTCATTAACAGACTTCAAAAAGATGATCTTCAAATCGCTACGGACTCCTCTACGTTTAACTACGGTATCGATAAAGTCGATGGTGTGTTTGTCTCCAAGATCAACGACATTGTTGTAAAGGACATTGCCAATAAGCTCGAACGCGAAACCCATAGCGTACTGTTTAGGATTGGTTACCTGGGGCGCTCCAATAAGTTTAGGAAGATAGATAAGGTCATCAAAAGAGTCATCCTCAGAGAGGACATGTGGGATTGGCATTGCGCCGTATTTAACCACTTTGGTAACGGCAAGTACTTCGAGATGTTCAACGAGTTCTACAACAGCGACAATGGACAAATCTCTATTGATAAGGAGAATAAAACTACTCAGCTGATGTTCGTACACCGCGAGAAGGTCGTCAATCAGTTTAGAGATATTTTTAGAAACCGTGGAATCCTTGTAAATGACTTTGTACAAATCCTATTTGTGGGTTATCTCCGGAATTTTCAGTACCGAGATGAGTTTCCAAAACTGGAGGAATTACTTGACTCGAGTTATAATTTTCAGCAAAATCTGAGCCTCGATACAGCTATAATCATCGGAATGGATAAGATTTACATCATCGAAAAAAACATAAAGGACCTATTCATCAATATTTTTGGTGAGTTAGTCAGCGTTACCGAAGGGGAGAACCTATTTATCGGTAAGGAGCGATTGACGGAGGAGGGAGACGACATCACCGTCTATACTGAAACCGATAACTTTGGAGCGAAATTTTTTAATATGTGCCAACTGTAATGGAACTATTTATCTTGAATATAATTGGAGCATTGGTTGCCAAGCTTAAAACTAGTGCCGACGACATCATTTGGTTACCGCCATTCATACAAAAAAATAAGTACTCTTCTTCGATTTTTTATCTAATTGCAATCAATGCTATCGTCTTACTCGCTTGGATAACGGTACGATTGTTTCACACTATCATCGGAGATTCTCCCTACATCTCCTTGGTCTCTTCACTCTTGTTGATGGGCTTCGCTCTTTTTTATCTGAGAAGGAATAGCGTCAATGGTAATCCCTCGGATAAGGAGACCCAGAAAAATGTATTCGTAATATCCATAATCGGCTCTATTGATGAGTTTTTCTTCTTTACGGTCCTGTTCTCAACGAATGTATTTTCTTTACTTCCTTCTATCTTGGGAATTTCTCTGGCTGGAGCGTTGATCATTTTGGTGTGTAGTGGACTCAACCAACTAGATTGGTACCTTAAAGTCTCCAAAAAAATAGAGACTTGGCTTATCATCTATATTATTGGATTGAATGGCCAGGTGATTAGCGAATCTAAACTAAAATAGTTGGAGGAGCTTTGAAAACGGAGTACTGTTCATATTCTTAAATGCTGGGAGTGATGGGCCTCTTCTACATAGGAAGTCAATAACACAGTAAACCTACTGCAACATATCCCACTGGTATACCTTCTCCCTGGCCTTTCGTTAGTTTGTCTGAGTACTGGTCGGACGATTCGCAAGCTCGGATTCGGGCCTTGCGGGAGCACCTGGAGATCGATCGTTTGGAGCGGGAGTACCGGGCGGCAGTGCGGGATTTGTGGGAATAGCGGTATGGGAAGCCGGGAAAAAGCGTGGAGTGATGTTGAATGATTTATTTGCAAGGTTTATCGACTGGAAAAAGAACATCGTTCCTTTGAGGTATCACAACCTATTACATTTAGAGCGTTTACGAACTGAATACATAAAATGGAAAAATACGGATGATTCTAAATCTAGACTTCAAAGCGTTTATAAAATTACCAAACGAGTATAAAGTAAGATAGGATACTTGAGAGAATAAGAAAAGAAAAAAACAGCAATAATAAAGTACCTATCATTTATGGCGTACAGGAGTACGATTACAGTGCCTGTACGCGATCGTTTCAAGCCATACCCCACCCCAAGCTAGCCACCAAAGCAATTTCCCCTCCCCAACGCCCCAAACGGATTGCCACCACGGGCGACAGAGTACCACCAAACCTCCACTACTCCACCTTAAGAAAATAGCTTCCATAACGCTCGTCGTCCGCTTCAAAATAGTACAAACTGATACTGACCATATCGCCATTGGCCAATTCCACCTGGATGTCGTGATCGGTTCTTTGACCGGTGGAATAAAACCTATTTTCGCTTTCTTCATATCGGTACGGCCACAATTTACCAATCTCCCCATCGTAAACCTTAAATCTGTGGTAACCCCCCTGCTGGTCTTTGGTGAAACAAACTAGCGCCTTGGGAAACTCCGACCGGTCTTTGGGCAATCCCGTCCATTCCAATCCGTAGTGAAGGCTCACAATTTCGTGGTCTGCGAGGGCTTTGTAGGTGCTAAAATCTGCCTTAAACCGATCCGCTTTTTCTTTTAACTTTTTCAGCGCCCAATCGTACCGGTAAACCGAATTCCAATTGTTTTCCTTTTCGTACCGATCTCTATTTCCCATCAGTAGGGCGTATGGCGCTTGCTGGTAATTAACGATGGTATAAAGCGTGGCGGAATGGTACTCTCTAAATACCTGGTTTAGCGCGTTCTGTAAGGTCATCAACTCCGCTTCACTGATCTTTTGAGAGAGGTTGACGATCACGGCGGTTAAGCCGGTGGTATTGTGGCCGAGGTAAATTTTTTCAATATCGATATTGAAGCGGTCCTTGGCGATCTTGATGTACCGGGGTATGTTGTAAGCATTCTCGACGCGCTGCGTCTTAGTATCCTGCTCCGGTGGTAAGTGCTGAATGCCCTCCGTTGGGGCAACCTTCTCCCCGTTGGATTGGCAGGCGAAAGCGAAGAAGAGGGCCATCGAAAAAAGTACCGTGCGACTTACAATTTTTACCACTTTCATAAGATTTACGTTTATCGAGAATGAAGATTCCCAAGATAGCCACTTCGTGGGAATTATTATCCATCCACCGCTCCTTGCCGGTACCCGTATTTTAGGAGGACGGCTAGAACGCGTAAATCAAGGCCATCAGTAGGGCGGGGGATAATTCCGAGAAGTCATTTTCCCCACTGGGGAAGACCGGGTCGTTGGCCCGATCGACTCGGAATTCGGGGATAACAGTAAATCCGTGATACTTCACGTTGGTG
The DNA here is from genome assembly GCA_937899855.1 of uncultured Saprospirales bacterium. Classification (GTDB taxonomy): domain Bacteria; phylum Bacteroidota; class Bacteroidia; order Chitinophagales; family Saprospiraceae; genus CALLVY01. The sequence continues at coordinate 4,533 of CALCCH010000573.1, forward strand.
GAAAAGGTGACGCTCAGTAAATCTCCCGAATTTCCCTCCAGGATGATCCCGTCGGGATCGTTCATATATTCTCCCCTCAGTCCAAAGGTCAGGACCTCCGTTGCCTGATACTTGGCGTAGAGCGCGGCACCCAGCCAATCGGTGTCGGGGCTGTCCTCCCGCTGATTTATTTTGCGACTTACGTTGAGGCCCAAACTGAAGCGCTCCTCAAAATCTTTGCTGGCGGTGAGGTCAACCTGATGGCCCCGGACCCGGGAGCCGGGGAGGTCCACGTCAATGCCGGTTAGATAATTGATAAAAACCGAAAAATTATTTCGGCTAAGTGTGACTTGTGTACCGAAGTGTTTCCCCTGGGTCTCGTCAAACTTGCTGTCGGTATCGTTAAAAACGCCCAGCATCAGCGAAAGGGATTCGGAGAGCGCATAGTCCACCTTCAAGCCGGTATGAAAAAAGGGACCATTGGAAAACAGGTAGGAGGTACTGTAGTGTACATTCTCACCGGGATTGATCAACTCGTATCCCACAAAGGTGCTGAAATTACCCGCGGTAAAGGTGAGGGATTTGATGGGGCTGAAAAAGAGGTA
>CALCCH010000574.1 GCA_937899855.1 uncultured Saprospirales bacterium
CCGGCTCGGCCCAATCCCGGGCAGAGCGCGCCGCCGCCGGCACGCGGCTCATGCTCTAGCCGCCCACCCGCAAGAAGCAACAATTGCTGAAGATAACGAAGGCCAATGAAGGCAAGCAGATCCTCCTCTTCAACTCGTTGACGACGAAGGACGAGAATCGCTAACTTACTTTGCCAGAGTGGGGGGAAGCCCGAGCCCAGCTTGCGGCTGTCTCCCCCCACTATGGAGGTCGGGCTTCTTGGAGTTTGTTAGATTTTCCGGGGAATGGTTTACAAACCCCCCAGAAAATCGTAAAATGGATAATTAAATTCAATGTATATGATCACTCAACAAATTTTAGCAAACGTCATTAAGCCCTGGAGGCTCGTCGGGATCTTCATCCTAGCCTGCTCTACGGTCGCCAGCACCCAAATCATTGGGAGCGGTAATTTGGAGAGCCAGCTGCGAGCCTCCGACCTCTTTACTACCCTGATTGTCGAACTGCCGGCCGATGTGGAGGTCGTCTGTCAAAGCCTACCCCGCATCGAAATTACGGCCGACCAGAACCTGCTGAACCACATCGAAACCAAGGTGTGGGGCAACGAATTGCGCATCAAAGCGACCGCCGATATTCGCCCCAGCCACCAGATCAAAATCAAGATCGGTACCGCCTTTTTACACAAGTTGGAAACGGCCATCGGCGAGCATTACTACCGCGTCAGTGACATCAAGACTTCCTTCTTTGAACTGGTCAACTTTTCGGGCAAGGTCATCCTTGAGGGCCAAGCCGAAGAATTGAACCTGATGATGGAAAACGGGCACTTGTACGCCGACGATCTGCGCACCCAAAAAGCCCACGCCGAAATCTGGGGGGGCGGTGCCGCCGTCGTCCAGGTCAGTGGCGAACTGAGTGGGGTGCTCACCCGGGGCAGTCAGGTCATGTACCTCCAAGAACCTCAACGGGTCAAGGCCTCCCTGGGCCGCGACGCCCAAATGACGGGTACCAACGAGCTGAAAGAGGACTTTCAATTGGAACGTCGCAAAGACGGCGTAATGGATCGGATCACGGGAGTTCAAAAATTGCCTCCTCCCACGACGGCCACCGATGAGCTAGGCCCCGTTGCGGGAACCCGCCCCAAACCCTCCAAAAAGGAGTACGAACGCGTCTCCCTAGTCCTGGTCAACAACAGTGGAGAAAAGATTGACGTCAACGTCGTGGGGCCTCCGGGAGATCGTTTTGACTACGGCGTCCCCTTCCGAGCGGGTCAGGAGCGACTGGAGAACCTCCCCGTTGGTACGCGTGTCTATTTGGTCCGCCGGTTTTGGTTCAATGAATTGCTGGTGACCATCCAGCCCGGTACTTCCAACTTCCGGTTGAATTTATTTGATGATTAAGGCACCTCTCGGTTTCCGATTGTTGGCCAAATATCGTATCTTATCATTACTAGTGCAAAGCCATGATACATGTTAAATTTTGATGCACAGTTTAATCTCTATTCGATCGTCTTGCTCTTTGGGACTTTCCAGGGACTGCTCTACGGTCTAGTATTTGCCATCCGGGGCACCGTGCAAAAACGATTGTCGGATGCCCTGATGAGTGCGCTACTGCTCTTGCTATGCCTGGCCATCGTTCCCTTTTTGTTGGGCTTTATCGGTTCTTCGCTGGTGTACAACGAATTGCTCTTTTTTCCCTTTGGGATTGGGCTCCTGATCGGTCCGGTGATTTATTTTTACCTCAAGACCCAGACCAACACGGAATTCCGCTTTAAAGCCCAGGACGCCCTACACCTCGTACCTTACGGCATTTACCTGAGCTACCATTTCGCCATCTTTTTTCGCGATCAGGGTTTTGTCCAACAATGGATTTCCTCCGTGCACTTGCCCTACCACATCCCGAGTGTGATTGCCCTCGGCGTGTTGATTTCGAATTACATCTACCTGTTTCGCAGCGTCAAATACTACTACGAATACCAAAGCTGGTTGGACTCCGAACTGTCCGATACCGAGGACGTCAACCTGAGTTGGTACCGAACTTACCTCTACCTGGCCATCGGGGGCGTCACCATCTCCTGGGGCATCAAAACCCTGGACTGGTGGGGCATCCAGCTGACCTATACCCAGAGCTGGTGGGAATACGTGGGGCTCTCGGCCATCATTTTTGTGGCGAGCATCAGTGCCTTCAACCAACCCCAGGTGATCTACCTGGAGTTCAAACCCGAAGAAAAGGACCAAGCACCGGAAAAACCCCTCCTGGATAGTCCCGAATTGGAGCGCTGGCGACAAAAGGCCCTCCGCTTACTGGAAGAAGAAAAAATCTACCTCAACCCCAAACTAACGCTCAGCGAAATGGCCGAGCAAATGGGGGTCAACAACAATTTGCTATCGCAAGTCATCAACAAGGGTTTTGGCAAGAATTTCAATCAGCTGATCAACGATTACCGGATTGAAGCCTTTAAGGCCGCTACGCAAAAGCCCGCCAACGGACACCTGAGTATCCTGGCCATTGCCATGGATTGTGGCTTTAATTCCAAAGCCACCTTCAACCGCGTCTTTAAGAAAGCCGCCGGTATCTCCCCCAAGGAATACCTCAACAACAGCGGCTTACCATCATAATCATTGATACGATCTTAAGGGGCACCCACGTGCGCTGCCCCAACTAGAACCATTTTTAATAGCCATAATCGGATCAGGGCCTCCTCCCCAAGAGGGGCTACTGATCCCTTGATCCCCCTTGTCGGGATCGGGATCTTAGGCTGTGCTCATCAAAACCCGTAAAAACCACATGAAACCCCTCTCCGCAACCCTGTCTACCTCCGAACGCCCCTACACCCTACCCGCCGGTATGACCGAACGGGTCCACGAGCTGATGGAAGCCGCCCGCGTGCCGGGCCTGAGCCTGGCCATCTATTCGCGCGATGAAATTCTCTACTGTGAGGGCCTGGGCGTCAAATCCACCGAGGGGGGGCAGGCCGTCGATGAGGAAACCATTTTTTGTGCCGCCTCGCTGGGCAAACCCGCCTTTGCCTACGCCTTGCTGCAACTCGTCGATCGCGGCCTAATGGGCCTCGACGATCCACTGTACCAATACCTGCCACATCCCGATCTCCAACACGACGAGCGCCACCGGCTACTGACCGCCCGGATGGTCCTCGAACACACCACGGGATTACCCAACGTCCGCAAAGACGGGCGCTTGGATTTTGAATACGAACCGGGAGAACGCCACGAGTACTCCGGTGAGGCTTTTAATTACCTCATGCGTGTGCTCGAAAAATTGACGGGACAAGACCTCGAAACGATGATGCAAGCCCTGGTCTTCCAACCCCTCGGAATGACCAACAGCAGCTACCTCTGGCAGGAGCGCTTCGAGGAGAATTACGCCGTGTCGCACCACGACATCGGCTGGCGCTTCCCCCGCTACCGACCCACTGACTACAATGCCGCTTATTCTTTGCAAACGACGGCCCGGGATTACGCTCAATTGATGATGGCCCTGCTCAACGGACAGGGTTTAAAGGAAGAGACTGCCCGGGCCTTTTTTCAACCCGCCGTCGAATTGGCGCGACTGCCGGATGGTAGTAGTGCCAGCTGGGGCTTGGGAATTGGTTTGCTCAATACGGCTCAAGAACGATACTGCTGGCAATGGGGCGGCCATAATTGGTTCGCCAGCTTCACCATCTCGCTGCTGGACAGCGGCCTGGGCCTGATCTACCTCAGCAACGCCATGAGCGGCTTTGGCATCGCCAAAGCCCTGATCGAAAGTTGCTTTGGAGCCGAGAAGACGCCCACTCCCTGGCTCGGCGACTACGACTATCAAGCGCCCCACAAAGATTTTCTAAACCGTCTGCTCCGTGATTTTGATTTCAATAAAGCCGTACAGCCCTTCCTCGATGAGGGGGGCGAACGGTATCGCCCCGAGCTATTGGATGAGGACAGCGTAGAGCAGGTAGGTTTGTTGATGTACGAGGTGCGGGATACCCGCCTGGCCCAACAAATTTTTGAAGTCAACCAACGGACCCACCCCCATTCGGCCCAGGCCCAGGAGAACTACGGACTGGCCTGCCTGTCGAATCGGGAACAGGCCAAGGCCGCGCGGCATTTTAAGCGCGCCTACGAACTGGACCCCAATCGAGACTATTGCCGCCACATCAGTGCCCAACTCGAAGGGCACGCCAGTGGCAACGTCACCTTCCGCCTGAAGGGGCATTACCACGCCAAGTCCATTTCCGTGGCGGGTGATTTTAATGGATGGAATAGCTTTCACCATCCCTTCCGTCGCGAAGAGGGAGAATGGGTATGTCACCTCCAACTGGCACCGGGTACCTACGAATACAAATTGATCGTGGATCGGGTCTGGATCCTAGATCCCCACAATCCGCGGTCGGTGTACCGCGAGGAACACAATTCGGTTTTGGAAGTTCAATAAGCCCCCCACCACATGTTGAAAGAATTTATTTTTACCAGCTACCAGACGGGAGTGGAAAGTGTCCACGTGGGTATCTTTCCCGCCATGGGGCGTTACTTCGTCGAGGAGATGCAGTCGCGTAGCGACGGTATTTTCCACGCTGCGGTGGAATTGCCACTCGGCAAATCTTACTGCCATTATTTTGTCAATGGCGATTTTCAAAACCCCGTCAAGTACGCCTCGGGTCAGCAGCGGGGAACCTTCCACGATCGCATCCCCGTACTGCTCGAATCGGACTTGTTTTGTCCGCTCGAATTTGCCGCCGAAGGTCCTTACCTCAGCTACCTGGGGGATGGGGAATGGGAGCTCAAGGCCGTCAGCCACCAAAACTGGATTCGGCAGGTGGCCTTGATCAGCGAGCGCGGTACTTTTCCCCTCCAACGCGCCTACCAGCACAAGAGCAAATGCTTTTGGTCCTGGCGTTTTCACCAAGCGACGGTAGGCCAGCACTTCATCCTCAAGATCAAGGGCGACTTTCAAGTGCGTTACCTGCACCGGGGCTACCGCATTCGCCCGATCTGTGATTTTAAAAAGGCCTACGTCCTGCCCGCCCGTCCTCCCGACCAGCCCGCAGCGGCCCTCGCCCCCGGAATGGTGGGCTATCAAGTGTACCCGGACAGTTTTTGCCGCTTGGCCGACTGCTCGGAAACGGATGGATTCCACGCTTGGGGTAGTCCCCCCCAGCTGCAAGGCTACTACGGAGGCAACCTCAAAGGAATCGAAGCGCGCTTGGATTACCTGCGGCAACTGGGCGTGGAATTTGTCTATTGCAACCCCATTTTCAGCGCCCGCTCGCCCCACCGCTACGATTGCATCGACTACCGACGCATCGATCCGCTGCTGGGCGATGAGGAAGACCTCCGCGCCCTGATCGACGGCCTCCACGCTCGCGAGATGCAGTTTGTACTCGACGTGGCGGTCAACCACTGCTCCGTCGACTTCCCGCCCTTTCGCGACCTACTGGAACACCAGGAGGCCTCGGCCTACCGCGATTGGTTCGTCGTCCAGTCCTATCCGGTGGCTCTCGACCGACCGGGTTCTTACCTGTCCTGGGGCAACTTTCAAGACATGCCGCTGCTCAACGCCCAACATCCCGAACTGCGGGCCTACCTCCTGGATGGGCTGCGCTACTGGACCGAAACCTTTGCCATTGATGGCTGGCGGCTGGACGTCAGCACCGAGATCGACGAAGACTTCGTCCGTGCCATCGCCGATACCATCCGCAGTGTACGGCCCAATGCCACTTTGGTGGGGGAGTGCTGGTACCACCGCAACGGTCGGTGCGTCATCGAGAAGGGGCGTTTGGATGGCCTCACCAACTTCTCGCTGTACTGGGAATGTTTTATCCCCTTTTTTGCCAGCGAGCAGCTGACCCTCCGCAGCCTCGCCCACGGGCTGGTCAAAAATTACTGGTCGACCGACTGGCGTACGACGGCTCATTCCTGGATTTTTTTGAGCAACCACGATACCCCCCGCTTTTATTCTCAGCTACGGGTCAAGGAATGGTATCCATTGGCCTTTGCCCTACTGTACGCCCTGCCGGGACAGCCGCTGTTGTACTACGGCGAGGAAATCGGTATGGAGGGAGGGGCGGATCCAGCCAATCGCGGGAGTATGGACTGGGAAAAGGCGATGGCAGCGGGTTCGATGCAGGCTTTTGTCCGCGACCTCAATGCACTGCGGACCAAGTACCGCAACGTGCTGGGACGGGGCAGTCTGAGCATTCCCCTGGCCGACGACGAGCGCCAGTTGCTGGCCATACGGCGCGATTGGCGGGGGCAGCAAGTACTCTTCCTATTCAACTTTGACCGGCGCGCCGTCCTCCTGGGGCCCCGCGAAGGACAAATCCTGGCGCCCCAACTGGAGCGGGTGTTTCCTTCCGCCCTCCATTCGCCCGCCGATCGCGGTTATCTGGCGCCCCATTCCGTCCACGTTTTTGCCCAACCAAAGCCCATTAGCCATGAAAAATAAATCGACCATCGTTCACCTCACTTCGGAGGTGGCCCCCTTTTACAAACGCGGCGGCCTGGGGGACGTAGCGGGCAGTTTGCCCCGTTACCTCCAGTCCGAAGGAACCAACTACGTCATCTCCTTTCACTACCACGGTCGGATGAAGGGACTGGAGCGTGCGGGACGGGCCCAGCTGCTCATTCCGATTCACGGCATCGAGTATACTTTTCACTACTACCGCTTACAGCAGGGTGGGGTACGCTACTACTTTATCGACCTGCAGGACGATCACGTTTTTAGCGATGCGGAAGGGGGGAGCAATCCTCAGCAACGGGGCAAGGGCAAGACCGCCTACCGCGAGACCCTACCGATGATCGTACACTTTTACTTCGCCAAGGCCGCGCTCTATTTGCTGCTGCGTGAAGGCATCCCCGCCGACTTTTTATTGCTGCACGACTGGCACGTGGGGGGAATTTTTGCCTACGAAAAGCTACTGGGAGAACTGCGTCGCCGCCACCGCTGTAAGACGCTCCTGCTGATCCACAACTACGAGCACCAGGGCGAATTGGTACCCGATATGTTCCGCTTTATGGACGAGGAAAGCCGGGAGGTCCTGGCCCGTTTGTACCGCCGCTACGGCAATGCTTCCCTCTTGGGCCTGGCCATCGATCGGTCCGACTTTGTGGGGACGGTGAGCAAGGGCTACGCCGAGGAGTTGATGACCCAACGCGCTCCCCACCCCAATTTTCACTTCCTCCAGCGGCGCTCCGATTGCGTACTCGACTTTACCAATGGCGTCGACTATTCGGAGTGGCACCCGCGCAACAGCCCCCACCTGCCCTGGCCCTACGACTGGGAGAGTCGGGCGACCAAGCGGGCCTACCGCCGCGAGGTCTTGTACCAGTGTGGCCTGGCCGACGACGAGCGTCCGCTGGCCCTCCTCATGGCGCGGCTGACCCCGCAGAAGGGCATCTACCTGCTGATGAATCCGGCTCTGGAGGATGAGGCGGCCCTGGCCCAATTGCAGCGCCACCTGCGCACGGGCTGGAAGATCATCGTTTACGGCAACCCTTCCGGGGGGACGCAGGGACGGATCCACCACTTGTTCAGCCTGGCCCAGCAGCGTTTTCCCAACCGCTTTTTTTACGATGCGGACTATACCGAACCCAAGGCCCACCGCTACCTCGCGGCGGCTGATCTATTGCTTTCCCCTTCCAAATTTGAACCCTGCGGTTTGGTCCAGCTCTACGCCATGGCCTTCGGTACGGTGCCCTTGGTCAATCCCATTGGGGGGCTGGGCGAAACGGTGATTTGTCACCAGCGGGAGCCCAAGCGGGCGACGGGTTTTCACCTTAGCGAGTATACGACCGACAGCTTGCACCGCAGCCTCCAACGGGCGATTCGGCTGTACGGTTTGTATCCCGATAAGTGGGAAGCGCTGATGCGGCGGGGCATGCATAGTGACTTTTCCTGGGAACGACAGATCCAGCGCTACCGCGATTTTTTCGAACGCTACCACAGCCGCCGTCGCCTGCCCAGGGAGCTGGTCTGAACGGGGGCGTCTCTCCATTAACGAATCCTAAAACTCTTGAATATGAATAGTAGCCCTACGCACGCAGCGGTTGATTATTTGACCGAAATTACCCCCTTGCCTCCCGCCGAGGACTATCCGGTCTCGCGGGTACAGACGGGGCACTGGGTGATGCACCACTACACCAAAGACAAACGCCACTTCAATACCTGGATTACGGAACGGATACCTTTTTTTGATCCGGTGGTGGCGCGCGCGACTCTGGAGACGGTGATCCGCCGTCACGACTTGTTGCGGACGACTTACACCTATCGCGATGGCGCCCCCCGTCAGGTAATCCATCCCTTTGAAGACTTTGCCGATGCGATTCAGTTTTCGCGCGAAGATGCGGATTCGGCGACGGTGATGGCCCGCTTGGAGCGGGAGGCTTACAACTACGCCTTTGACCCCATTGCGGGGCCGATGTTTTACGTCAAAATGGTGGAAACTTCGGAGGAGGTGGTTTTTATCTTCAACATCGATCATTCGATTGGGGATGAGCAGTCGAAGGCGTCATTGCGGAACGAAATTTTTACCTTGTCACGCGCTTATTTGCAGGGGGAGGAGAATCCGCTGTCTCCCCCGCGCGTCCAGTACCGCGATTTTGTCCGCTGGCACCGTGCCCTGATTGCGGAGCGGACGACGCAGCAATTCCGGGAATACTGGTACCGTTACACGGTCCAGCAATTGCCTGCGGCTACGCTCAGTACTTGGGCGGGCCGACCGGTAGCGACGGAGCGCTACACGGACCTGATGGAGCGCCAGTTGCGCGAGTTCCTAAAACCCATGCCCGCCGAGCACGAGGCCCTGGTGTACGGCAGTTTGGCCAAGTTGCAATTTTTGGAAGCTCGGGCTTACTGCTTCGTGATTCCCAGCGATTTGCACCGCGGTTTGCGGCGGCTGGCCAAGGAGGAGGGAACGAGTTTGTACAATGTCCTGTCCCTGGGTTTCCACCTGTTGGTGTACCGACTGACGGGCTGCGACGATTCGGTTTTGGGGGTCAACATGCCGATGCGCAACAATGAGGACTTGCTGTCGATGGTGGGTTTTTTGATCAATACCGTCCTGGTACGCAATCGGGTACGGCCCGAAGCCAGCCTGCGCGAAAACCTCAGCGCTACCGTGGCCGATAATCTGGACACGGCGGAGTTGGCCTTCTACCCACTCGAATACTTACTCCGCGATTTTGACCTCCCCTTCCCCGCGATCAGCCACATCTTCATCAATATGATCAACAAAGAGGAAAGCGAAAAACAGCGCATCAAAGATTTTGGTGCCCGTCATCTCGACAACAAAGTCTGGATGAACTATTTCGACCTCGACTTTCACATTGCCGAGCAGAAGAACGGTATT
>CALCCH010000575.1 GCA_937899855.1 uncultured Saprospirales bacterium
ATTATGTTTTGTTCCTTTGAGGGCGCGCCGACTATTTTGCGGCTCTACGGTAAGGCGAAATGCATCTATCCTCGCGACGGCGAGTGGGCGAGCCGCATTGGCAATTTCAACGAACTGCCAGGCACTCGGCAGCTGTTCGACTTATCCATAGATCTGGTGCAAACCTCCTGTGGGATGGCGGTGCCGTTGTACCAATACGAAGGCGATAGAGACGCGCTCAATCAATGGGCCCACAAAAAGGGTGAAGGCGGGATTGAAGCCTACTGGAAGGAGAAAAATACGCGGAGTTTGGATGGCCATCCCACCCGCATCATCGAATAATTCCAAGTCCTTCGAACCATGCTCGGCCTACTGCTCCTCTACCTAATCGGTCGTCAATTTTACGACCTGGCGCGCCGTCACGGTCGCAATGGCTGGGGCCTGGCCCTGTTGGGGATTGCGGCTTACTACCTGGGCATCTTCGTCGCTGGGGTCACGCTAGCCCTGGTGCTCGAAGCCTTGGAAACCGCACCGCTGGAATCCTTTAACGACACGGTTTTGGGACTATTGATGCTGCCTTTTGGCATCCTATCTTGCTATTTGGTCTACCGGCTTTTGGATCAGCATTTTCGGGGTATCGAACCCGATCGGGAGTCGGTGATCCTCGACGATGGTTTTGAAGAGGATTAGGTGGTGTCTTACCAATGCTTTTGGAGAAAGGTGGCTCAGGTTTTGGTGCTTACCGAGCCTCCTTTCGAGCGAAATAGCTTTAGCTATTGGGGGAGGACTCCAGATCAATAATCTGCCGCGCCGTGTGATAAAACAGCGACTTTTCCAGATGTGCCAGCTTTTTCCTAACTTCGTACGGCGAGTTCACCAAGCGCCCATCCACCTCCATTGATGAGTAACCCGATCGACGAAAATCTGATCTCTGACGGTCAGAACCAGTACAAGTTCTACCGCAATTTCATGAACCTCGATGAGGCCAAGGCCTTTGGGGCACTGCTCGACGCACACGATATTCCCTATCAGATGGAGACGAGCGGTACGGTGATCGACTCCGCCATTGTGGGCAGTGGCTTGGTGCCCAAGGCCGTCGTCAAAATCCTGGCCCGTGATTTTCGCACCGTCAACCGCCTCATCGCCGAACGGGTCCGCACGGCCGATCCTTCTTACATTGCCGATCACTACCTCAACCAACTCCGCGATACCGAACTGCTCGACATCATCAAAAAGCAAGACGAGTGGTCAGCCGAAGACATCAGCGTGGCCCAGGTCATCCTCGCCAAGCGAGGCATCAACATCATTCCCAGCGAAATCGAACGTTTCCGTCGGGAGCGACTGGTGGAAGTGCGTCGGGGAAAAACGGGCAGCCCCCTGTGGATGGTACTGTATTCCTTGGGTATCCTACTCGGTCCACTGGTGAGTCCCCTCTTTGTACTTGCCGGCATCGGTATGGGGTACTACTACGCCTACGGCAAGTCGACCGATATGGACGGGGAAAAATATTTCCTTTTTCAGCCCCGTACCCGCCAAATCGGTACGCTAATGTTCTACGGCGGTCTTTTGCTGCTGGCCCTGGGATTGTTGCTCTTTCCGGGGCTTTTCTACGCCCTTCAGCGCGATATTGACCTGTGGTAAACGGGCGCGTCCCACCTCCCATCTCCACGGGCTCCGCCAAATGCAGACTTGGATGTTTTGCTACTGAAATGATCGTGTTTTATCCAACCTTTACACTTATTGCCCCATCGGGTACACTTATCAAAGTATCGGGGAAATTGCCGCTCGATGCCTTAACTTGTTATGGATTTATTAGCTGCCTAGCTGCAAAGGCATTTTGTTATGAAAAGTAAACTTTTGATCGGTGAATTCCAATCTTCACTGGAGAGGTTCGCAGGGTGGACCCGGCAACTACTAAGACCAAACGCACAATAAAAGCCTGAACGGGAGGCGGCAGCGCGGACGAAGGAAGCGGAGGTGGTCCCAGTATTTCCCCAAAATATCGATTGGATTTTAAAGAAAAACTGTCTAGTAGTTTTAATCCACTTTGAGATGGTTTGGTCCGCAAAGCCAAACCATTTTTTTATGCCCTTTGCCAAGGATTTGTACCCCTGATGATTATTTTACCCGTATTTTACGCCCCGATTGTGACCGAATCTGGTCTTCTACTTGGTGAATAAACATTTGTTTTATGGCTATACGTACGGAGCAAACCCTGGCGCTGCTAAAAGATCGGGAACCATTCAGTAAATTGGAGCGGGCGGATATTGAAGCCTTGCTCGCCATGGTCGAATACCGCAGCTACGCACCGGGGGATCTGGTGTTTGATACCAATACCCAGCCCAGTTACCTCTTCTTGGTGGAGGAAGGACGATTCCACCTCCGCTTGCCCAACAATACCAACAAGGAAATTGGGACGGGCGAATTTTTTGGTGAAATCGGCTTCATCAATCAGGATTTTCGCTCGGGTGCCGTCTGGGCCACCCAGGACTCCGTGGTCAGTTGTATTAGTCGAAAAAAACTACTGGACAAGCAGTACGTTCGCCCGGAGGTGGCCCTGTTGATCATCCAAGAATTGGCCAAGCGGATCATTACTTACCTGCGCTCCAAAGAGCAAACCAGTACGGAGGAAATCATCTGGCAGGGAGAATCCGGTGGGGTCGAGTTTAAATCCACGCTGCGTTGGAACATGTTCACCAACAAGAAGGATAAAAATATCGAGCACGCCGCACTGAAAACCATCGCCGCCTTTTTGAACACCAACGGCGGCATTCTGCTCGTCGGCGTATCCGATTCGGGGGAAGTGCTGGGGCTGGAAAAGGATCAATTTTCCAATCACGATCGGCTGTTGCTCCACCTCAACAAACTCATCACGGACCGGATCGGTACGATCTTTACCCAGTTTGTTCACGCCTCCGTAGAAAAGGTAAACGAACGGGCCCTGCTCCGAATCGATTGCCAGCCCGCTACCCGACCCGCCTACCTGCGGGATGGCCAACAGGAGCATTTTTACATCCGTACTGGGCCGTCCACCACGGCCCTGGCCCTCTCCAAAGTGTACCACTACATTCAGGAGCGTTTTTTTGCCAAGGACGACTGAGCCCCCGGTGTTGCCTGGCAGCCAGGTCTCCCAAAGCCCCACGAATTTTGGCGTGGAATCGGCCAGAACTTGTTATTTATTAAATAAAAACGTAATATTAATAGCAACTTCAAACCCCATCTCCATGCCTAAACACGGCCCACCCACCACCCGCGCTTCCCGGAAAAGTCGTACTGTACACTCCTCCCAAGGCCACGATTACAACGCCACCGCCGTACTGGATGGTGCTGCCTCCCGGGAGGCCAACGAAAAGCAAGCGCAGCAGTTGGCCGATCGGGTGTCGGGCATGGCCCCCAGATCCGCCGCCCCGATCGTACAAGCCATGCAGCCCCGCCGGTCGGGCGACACCGCGGGAGCCCTGGACGCTTCCTTCGAAGCTGGTCTGGTGGGGAGTAAGGGGCGGGGACGGGCGCTAGCCCCCGCCACCCAGCACCGGATGGCCCGCTCCTTCCAAAGCGACTTTAGTGCGGTCCGCATCCACACCGATCGCCCCGCCATCCAGCTGTCGCAGTCCATCGGCGCCCGGGCTTTTACCCACGGGCGAGACATCTACTTCAACCGGGGGGAGTACCAACCCGAAAGCGCGAGTGGGCAGCACCTGCTGGCCCACGAGCTGACCCACGTCGTACAACAAACGGGGCGGGTACAACGCAAGGTCAACCCCACGCCCTCGGCTTACCAGGGCTACGCCGCGCTGGCGGCCATGACGATCCGCCAGCTCGACGATTACGCCAAGGCCCAGGCCGATTGGCATACGGAAGCCTCGCTGAGTACGACCCAGCGCGATGAGATTCGGGGCTTGTTGCTGCTGGTCCGCGACCAGGGGCGACTGAGCCTGTGTGGGGGCATGACGGTCAGCAGTGGCATTGCGGAACTCAAAAAGAGTGGCCCCACCTTCGTTGCCAAATACCTCGACCTCCTCAATCTGGCCTACACCGATGGCGACCCCTTCCAGATGAGCGATCCCATGACTGATATGGGCAAGGCCGTCAAAAAGGGAAAGGACCTGGCGGATTTAAAAAAGGGTTTTCCCGCCTACGTGCTCAAGACTGCCATGCAAGAAGGGCGCTTCAACGTCCTACACGACAATAGCTTTATTCAAGACCTGGTCAAGTACTACACCACGGCTACCAACACGCCCATTTTCCAGGCGAAGAATGGCAAGGATTTTCGTTCCTACAACAACCAGCGGGCCACCGACAAGGTCGATCCACTGAGCTACGACGTCGCTCCGCTGCGGGGCAAGGTGCGGAGTTTTCACCGTTTTAAAGGGACGGCCCTGGATCAGTTGAAGACCAATTTTGCCGATACCAGCAAGAGCAAGCCGCTGACGCTCATCCTCCACACGGCCCTGGATTACAACGGTGCCTTCCACCGCGATAAGAATTTGACCGAGGTGATCAAGAATGCCAATATGAACACCCTGATGGTGGAAGGCAAGGAGACCCTGGCCGATTTTCGAAGGGAAATCAGCCCGATTGCCCAAAAGTACGGAATCAACAACAAAATCGATCAACTCATGTTTGCTGGGCACGGCAACGCTCGCTTTATGGAGCTGGCGGGTAAGATCAAGGACGATGGCAAGGGCGAGGTTGAGGAAGTGGTCGATAACATCAGTTTGAACACCAATAAGGTGGAACCGGACAAATTGATGAAGGAGGTCATCCAGAATATGGACAAGAAGAAGCTCAACAAAAAAGGCTACCAAGCCCACCGCCGCATCATATTCAACGCTTGCTTGACCAACTCCAATTCGGTACGGCAGGCCATCCAATCGAAAAACGTCCTGCTGGCGCGCCTCGAAATCATCAAGTACATCCGTCAAAATGCCAGTCTGGCGACCTACATGCAGGACTTGGCCAAGTCGGAAGGGCGGGACGTCACCGCGGTGGGGAGCAATGCCTCTTTCGGAAAAATTGGGTTGATCGATGGGGCGGACAACCTTGAGCTTATCAGTGGTAAGGATGCCAAGTTGACGGGGACCAAACTCGAATACGTTGAGTTTGGGGGGGAGGCTAGTGGCGCCTTGCGTGCCGTGTTGGAAAGCTGGGCCCGGCACCGAAAATTGTGCAAAGCGGCGATGGAGCGGCGCATTAAAATCAGCTCTACCGCCTGGAATCCCATCATCATCGAAACCCTCTACCAGCGCATCCTCAAGAACTACTGGTCGGATGCCGAAAACATCCGGCAAATGGTGCTGCTGGGGGAGACGATCAGCAAGCTCAAGTCGAGCATTTCCTGCCGGGTGAGCAACATTAAGGGCAAGGAAAGTACCTTCCCCCAAGAGTACATCTCCCTGATGACGGCCCTCCAAGGCTCCAAAAAATGGAGCAGCGATGCCTACGTCGGCCTGGTGATGTACCAGGCTTGGATGACCGCTGACCCCGCCTCCACCAACGCCAGAAACAATTTCCTCCACCAACTCCAAGCGCACTTCACCGCCAATACCGCACTCAAATACGTCGACTTGGATTACCTGGATACCAATGGGCACTACGCCAAACTACTGAGCGCCAAGGGCAATGGCCCCATGATCCTGGCCCTGATGGGTATCCTGTATAGAAAGGCCCCCGCCGGCGTCCAAACGGAGGCCAAGAAGTACCTCCTTTCCGAAGTCAATGCCAAAGACGAATTTGACGCCGTCAAAGACGTGACGGGCAAACTGGGCGGTCGCTCCACCGAATTGGGCATTTTACAGGCCATCGGCAAGTACACCCCACCGTCCTCCTCCGGTAGCAGTTCCTCTTCCTCTTCTTCCTCCGGCGTCAGCAGCCGGGATGCCAACCTGCGCATCGAAGGTCAGGCACAAAATACCGCCTACGTAGACTCGGTCACCTACCGCGGGGAAATCAAAACCAAACCCGAAGCTGCCATCTACCAAGAACCCAGCACGGGATCGACCAAGCTAAGCCCCCTGAGCCAGGGGACGACCATCGACATTTTGGGCTCCACGGCGGGCTGGTGGGCCATCGAGTACACCTACACTACGGGCAAGGCCCCGGTGGTACAAAAGCCGGGGACGGCCTTTGTAAAGAAAAGTGAGGTCAAACTGATTTGATTCCTTGCCCCAACCCATGAAGTTTCGCCACCAAAGCATCGCACTCGACCACGCCGCTACGAACCTGCACCACAGCCCGGGACAGGACTACTGGTTGGCCATCGGGGAGGGGAGGGCCAGCCTGGGGCAAAAAAAGCGCATCGTCCAATCCTTCCCCTGGCCCGAGCCCCGGCCCGGTACCTTCGAAATACACGATAATGGCCGCCTGCTGCACGGCGGTACCTGGTCCTACGATCTGCAGCTCCAACGCTGGGAAGTTTTTTCCGACTGGATGGACCAGGCCCTCCGCGCGATCGACCCCCGCCTGGTGACCCAAGAGGTCGAGTACGTGCTCCGTGATGCCCGTAGCGATTGGGCAAGGGATCGGCTTTTAGTGCTGCTCACCCACCAGCCCAGCCGCCGCTACCGACTGGGTCCCGACTTTGAGCCGCCTGATCAGTTGCTGCTGTCCCTCCACGCTCGGGACCGGAGCCTGCACCAAGTCCTCCATACGACGGCCGAAACCGAGGCCCGTGATTTGGCGGGCTGTCCGCACTTTTGGATCGCCTTGCTGGATCGTTTGGAAATCTGGCGAAAGGACGATGGACAGCCCCTCGTGTTCGATGGCTTTGGGGCCCCTGCGGTGGCGACTTTGGCGGCCTGTGCGGAGCGTAACGCATTGTTGGTGATGCTGCGGGCGGGAGCGTTGTGGCGTTTGGAGCTCGAAACGGGCGACCGGCAGTTGTTGGCCACCGAGCGGAACGGGTGGCGACGGGTGGTGCTTTTACCAGGTGGTCGGCATTATTTGGTGGAGCGAGAGGGTTGGGGCATTGGCTTGGTGGATGCCTGGGATCCCGAGGGCTGGGAGCGGCCCCAGTTATTGCTAGCGCGGCAGCGTTTGGGGGACTGGTGTTTCCTACGGGAATGGGGTCAGTTGTTGTTACTTACCCGGGAGCGGCGGCCCCGGGTGGAGGTTTGGGAGTGGTAGCTCCCCCAGCAGACGCCGGGCCCGCTTGTAAAAATCTCCCCCCTCCTCCGCTGCCAGGGACTCCAAGTACGGACGCACCCGCGTCAGTTCTCCCCGCTTCAAATACAAAAGTGCCAGGTACCACTGCGCCTGCTCCCGGAAGGGGTCAAAGTCATTGGCCAGCAGTTCCCGCAGCGCGGTTTCGGCCGCGGCGGGGCGGTCGAGTTCGAGATAAGTGATGGCCAGGGCCAGTCGGAGTTGGGATTGATCCGGCGCTTCCCGGAGCGATTGTTCCAGTAAGGGGAGGGCGCGGTCAAATTCCCCATTTTGGTAATGGCGGTCGATTTGGGCCAGGGGGTCGGGTTGTTCGGTTGCGCGTTGGCTGAGGCTGAGGGGGTAGGTTTGGTAGTAATCGGCGTAGAGTTGTTGGGGGCTGGGCCGACGGAGGGCCCACCAGAGGAGGAGTGCGAGGAGGGCCAGGGCGAGCAGCAGCAGGGGCCACCAGCGGCGGCGGGAGGGGGAGGGCGGCGTGGAGGCTTCGCGTTGGTGGGTGGGACGGAGTCGTTGCTTAATGCGGTGGGCGCTGTAGG
>CALCCH010000576.1 GCA_937899855.1 uncultured Saprospirales bacterium
CCCTGATCATCCGCAACGATTCGATCCTACGGCCGCTATCCGGTGGGGGGGAGGTTTTGATGGGTGCTTTTGGCAACCACATTACCTACACCCAAGTCATCGACCTGACTACGGCGGACAGTTTCCAACTCAATATCAGTGGTAACGTTTTCCACGACGAACTGCCCAATTGTAGCCAGGATGGATCGGAGTTGGGACTGAATAATTTGGCCGTAATGCTCAGTGCGGAACCCAGTGGTCGCGTGTACCAAACCACCACCGACGCCCTGGGCAACTACGACTTTTTTATCTGCTCTACGGACACCTTCTACACCGTTCACTTGAATCTGCCCTTTGACTATGCGGTTGCTTGTCCGACTTCCTACGAACTGACGCTTCCCCCGGGCTTACTTGATACCGTGTTGCACCTCCCCGTCCAGCTACCCGCCAACTGTTCCCAGTTGTTGGTGGATGTGGGCACCTGGAGATTGGAACCCTGTACCAGTTCGTCTTACGGCGTCAGTTATTTTAACTACAGTTTTGACACCATTATTGACGCCAGCATCCGTTTGATTCTCGATCCTGAATTTGACTTTTTGGGCAGCGACATTCCACCCAGTAGTGAAGTGGGCGATACCCTCTTTTTCCCCCTTGGGGATTTGGAACCCCTGGAGTCGGGCAGTTTCTTCCTCGGCATCGAACTCGATTGCGGGGCTGCGGTGGGACAAACGCACTGTGTACAGGCCAATATTTACCCCGATACGATTTGCGTGACCCCCGATCCCAGTTGGTCGGGTGCCAGCGTAGCCCTTTCGGGAAGCTGCCAGGGGGACTCCCTGGAATTTCGGATCATCAATGAGGGCATTGCTGACATGCAGCAAAATCAGCAGTACATCGTCATCGAAGACGTGTTGATGCTGCGGGACGAGCCGTTCCAGTTAAACATTGGTGAGGAGTTGCAGTTTCGGGTACCCGCCAACGGCGCCACTTGGCACGTACGGGCCGGACAGGTCCCCAATCACCCGGGATTTGACCAGCCGGCCGTCACCATCGAGGGCTGTGGTGGACTCAATATCCCGGGGCAGGCCCTGGCTTTTCCCCAAAATGATGGCGATCCTTTTGTCTCCATCGACTGCCAACAAAGCAGCGGAACCCCCGATTGGAACGGACTGGCGGTAAGCCCCGCTGGACTGGGAGACAATCACCTGGTGGAGCAGGGGATCGAGTTGGAGTACCTCATTCGCTTTCGGAATACGGGACCCGATACCGTTCACAAGGTGGTGATCGTAGATACCCTGGCGGCAGAACTGGCCGTGGACCGTATCCAAATGGGGGTGGCGAGTCATGCCTACACCTTTGAGCGGCTGGGAGCGGGGAACATTATCCGACTAACCTTTACCGATATCGACTTGCCGGATAGCGCCAGTTATGCAGACCAATCGCTTGGATTCGTCAAGTTTTCCATTCCCCTCCGCCCGGATTTGGAGCTTGGTACCTTCGTCCGCAATACCGCCACCGTTCACTTTGACGATCAGGCCCCCCAGCGGACCAATCCGACCTTCGTCCGTGTCGACGAGGATTTTATTGAGCGCGGGATCATCGAATCCACCCAGGAATTGCTTGCCAAGCCTTTACAAATTTACCCCAATCCCGCCCGTCGGATGATGGGTATCACGGTCGTGGAGGAGGAATTCCGAGGCAAGCAAGTACGTTTGTACAACGCCCTCCAGCAATTGGTACTGACCTGGGAGTTGGATGGATCCCAAACGAACGTCGATACCCGTCCATTGGTACCGGGAGTGTATTGGGTATACACTACGGATCGGGTGGGAGAGGTGCTCAAGGCCACCAAGCTCGTACTGTTTTAGGGGGTGTCTGAAAATTATCCTTCGGCGCATCTTTGGCATCTTTAGAACCTG
>CALCCH010000577.1 GCA_937899855.1 uncultured Saprospirales bacterium
CCCGAAGCGTTGATGGCTTCGGCCCGCGAGGCACTGGCGATTGGCCAAGTGCTTGGCGAAAAGGTCATCCTCATGTCCTGCTCCACGGGCAGCACCCTTTCCGCATTCTTGGCGGCAGCCCAACCCGAGGCCGTCGATGCGCTCCTCATGTACTCCCCCAATTTTGCCCTCGAAAATCCCGCCACCCAGCTCCTGACCGGCCCCTGGGGCTTACAAATCGCCCGGGCCACCATCGGTGGAAAGTACCGCTCCATCCAACTGCCCGAAAATTGTCACCCCTACTGGACCATTACTTACCGCGTCGAAGGACTGGTTGCACTCCAGGGGCTGCTGGATCAAACGATGAACGAAAAAACTTATCGCGGGGTGATGCAACCTTTTTTTCTAGGATACTACTATAAAAATGAGGAAGCGCGCGATCAGGTCATTTCCATCGATGAGATTCAACGCTTTGCGGAG
The DNA here is from genome assembly GCA_937899855.1 of uncultured Saprospirales bacterium. Taxonomy (GTDB): domain Bacteria; phylum Bacteroidota; class Bacteroidia; order Chitinophagales; family Saprospiraceae; genus CALLVY01. The sequence goes on from CALCCH010000577.1 coordinate 460, forward strand.
ACCAGCGCTACACCCGCCGATCAACGTCGCTTGGTCGCTTTTCCCGAGGCCGGAGGGCACATCATCACTTCCGATCTCCAGTCGAAGGACCTGGAAAGCGTACGTCGAGAAACTTATAAATTTGCGGAGGAAGTCCTAAAATTGGCCGTCCTAAAACCCGTCGGTGAAAGCACTACGACAAATTGACCAAAAAAACATTGGCGATTATAGGGCAATTGCTTTTAATATTTCCTAATTTTGTAGCAAAGCCAATAATTGTCAAAGAAGCGACACAAATGGGCTTTAGTATTAAACCTAAACCCACGAATTGCTGATAAAGAACGATTATTGTGTAGTTCTTAGAGTTCCTATCATCATCACTCTCTAGAAGCAACTAATCTAAATTTTGAGTTCCTACGGGCGCTCAACGTCTACACTAATGTCCACAAGCTAATTGGAAAGGTTTCGTTCGGCAGTCTCGCCGTGCGTGCGAGTTTCGCAATAATGAATGGTCGGATTAATTCGATCGGTATTAATATTCATCCATTGTTGTGAAATCCAAAAAAAAGCTACTTTTGGACGTTAGCAACTTTAGCCATTAACAATCAATTTATAATCAAATTTAACATTATGAAAAGGATTTTTACGTTTGGTTTTTTCCTGCTGGTGTTTAGTCTCTTCAATGCGACGGACACTTTCGCACAGCCAGCCAACGACAACGTTTGTGATGCCCTTGAGCTCACGCTGGACGGTGCGGCGGTAGTGATCAACAACCTCGGAGCCACGGCTGAGGATGGTGAGGACGCAATTGTTCCTCCCGCTCCTACCGAACCGGGTGCTCCTGGTCTGTGTGGTCCCAACGGCTGGTGTGACGGTCTGCTGGGTCACTCCCTGTGGTTCAAGTTCACCGCTCCCGCTACGAATACGGTCGACATCAACATCTGTGGATCGGACTTCGATGCTCAGGTTGCCCTCTACCAAGTGGGTGAGTGTAGCGACTTTGGAACCTTTACCTGGATCAACGCCTCGGACGACTCTCCCGGCTGCGGTATTGGTGATGGTTTGGCAGGTACTTTCATTCAAGAGTGCTTGAATGCCGGTGAGGAATACTACATCGTAGTTGACGATTGGCAAGCAGATGACATGGTAGCAGTTGACACGGGTGACGTCGTCATCACGGTAGCTACCGGTCAGCCTACGGGCCAGTCCATTTCGATTTCTAACGTAATTGATCTGGAAGATCCCCTCTGCCCCGGTGGTGACGAAGGATCGATCGGTATCGACCTGATCAGTGGGGTATTCCCCCTGACCTACGCTTGGAGCAACGGTGCTACCACGCAAGACATTGCTGGCGTACCCGCCGGTACGTACACCCTGACCATTACGGATTTCTGCCAGGCCTCCTTGGTCTCCAGCTACGATCTGGAAGATCCCTCCGAGCCCGCCCCGATCGACTTCGGTAGCTTTGCCAACGGCGTAGTACAACCTACCAACTGTGGTACGGGTGCTCGCGGTGGCCAGATTTCGGTTCCCGTTGCGGAAGGTGTTGGTCCTTTTACCTACGAATGGAACGATGGCGACACGACTGGTTTCCGTACCGGTTTGGCTGATGGTACCTACACCGTTACCGTAACGGATGGCTGTGGCATCAACATGGAAGAGCGTACGTTCTACATCGGTGCCGTTGCCGGTCCCGACTTCAACTTGAATACCAGCTGTGGTCCCGTACAAATCGGTATCGACAACTCGGGTGCCGGTGGTGACATCGAAACCTACACCTACACCGTTGACCGTACCACCGATAGTGGTATCGCTTGTCGTTCGACTATTGATGGCATTCGCTACATCACGCAAAACGACACCTGGAGAGCTTTTGATCTCGATGACGATTTTGCCGTCGATGGTGAAGTATCCCTGCAAGGTATTGAGGTACAGATCACCTCGCGTCCGAACTTTGACGCTGCCTCGGGTGTTCCCGTGAAATTTACCGCTTACATCGCCAATACGGCGTCACTGGATGATGAAAATTTGGTACTGATTCCCCTGGATAGTATCGAAACGGAGGTTCCCGAGATCACGGAATACGCTCCTTACTTCGTGCCCCTCAAGGCAGAAGGTTTGGGTGCCTCTGACGTACTGGCTTTCCGGGTATCGACTACGGCTCCTGGTGCTGACCTGCACAACTTTGACTTCGCAGCCAACGTAGCGGCTACCAACCCCGCCAGTGCGACCTATATCACCTCCGAGCCCTGTGGTATCACCACGCCGACTGCCCTGACCTCCATTGGATTCGATCAACAGATCGTAATGGACGTCTTCCTCAGTAATGGTACCGGTCTCTCCTACCAGTGGGACGGCCCCGTTGATGATGCCACCAGCCCCACGCCGATGGCCATGGGAACCTCCGCTACCACCTACAACGTCACCATCACGGATGACGCTTGTGGTACGACCTTCGTAGACGATGTATTTGTAGACTGCTTCACCGTAAGCACGCAGGAGTTGGCCGACGAGTCCTTCTCGATCACGCCCAACCCCAGCACCGGATTGTTCTTCCTGACCAACGAAGGTTCCGCCCGCGATATGGATATTCAAGTATTCGACCTCCAGGGTAAACTGGTGTACAGCGATAACATGAACATCAGCAACGGTGAAACGAAGAGCATGAACCTCGACCTGGCCAAAGGCATCTACCTCGCCAAGTTGACCAACGACAACAAAGTAGAGACCCACCGTCTCATCATCCAGTAAGCACCGCGCTTCTGGATCTATAAAAATCACTGTAAACCTTCCCGGCAGCCGTCGGGAAGGTTTATTTTTATATCGCTACCACCATCCTAGCGGGAGCATCCAGTATCCTCCCCTTGGCGCCGATCAGGCCTAACTCGTCCTGGTCGACAATGCCCAGCACGGAGCAATCTATTGGATAATCGTCACGACGGAGCGGCGGCGAGCGAGCAGCACATCAAACCATCAAACCATCGGGCGCGGAGGGGGGCTTACCAGGTACCCGCCTGCTTCATGAGGCGGGCGCCTTCCCGAACCGTGAGGGCAGGCAGCTCGTGATTTTGGATAAAGTGCTTTACGGAATTGGGATCGGTACGCGAGTACTGTCGCAGTGCCCAGCCGGCGGCCTTTTGAAGAAAAAACTCCTGCGAAGTCGCCACCGCGAGGATGTTTTGGTAAAGTAGGGCCTCGTCCGTCTTTTCCCGGTAACGCAACTGAAAGATGATGGCCACCCGTTGTAGCCAAAACTGATCAGAAGCCATCCAGGCTGCATTGTAAGAAGGGATGAGATCAGGATACCTAAGGAAATGAATGCCAACGAGTTTGGCGATCCAATCCACACTGTCCCACCAAGCATTTTGTTGGACCGCCCCCTCCAAACAACGGATAAAATCGGATGGCTGCTTTTTGAGGGCCTTTTCCACCATTTGCAAGCCAAGGTAGTGCAACTCCCGTTGGTCCTCATCGTAGCAGAGTTCCAAGAATTCCATCAAATCTTCGCCGTGAAAAAGGCCGTACTCTCGAAATAATGTTTTGCTGATGGGAACCCATACGGGCGCAGCCAAGCCGTAAAACTGGAAGTGGTAACGCAGGTAACGGGCTTGTTTTTCGGCGTCCTCCGGATCGCTCTGCGCTTCAAAACGGGATTTGGCCAGGGCCAGCAGCTCGGCGGGGGCGAGGGTCGCCATTACTTACCGATGATTTTGATCAGGGTACCGCCTTCCAGTTGGTCTTGCAGCCGTAAGCTATTGAGAATGGCGTGTTCGCTGTGTCGATCGTTGGGAATTTTGAATTGCCGGAGGGCCTGGCTCAGGGTCATCGGTTTGCTCAACCTTTTGATGCGCAGGCGATCGGGTTGGACGTTGATTTTGGCGGGGTCAGTGAGACGGGCAAAATTGGTCATGGTACGCAGGAAATCGGCTTCGAAACGATTGAAGTTGACCTTCTCGGCCAGGCCGTGGAATTTGTAAATCCGGTTGTTGTATTGGATGAGGAAGGACCGAACCCGGAGGGTTTCGGTTTCGCTCAGCATGCTGATGGCATTGAAGCCGTTGACTCGTTCCTGGCGGCGATTCACTACCCGCAACTGATTGTCCGAAACCGTTTGGTTGGCGGCGGCCTCCAGGGATTTGCCCGGGGCCAGGCTAAATACCATGACGGCTTGGCCGTTGGCTTCCGCAATTTGGACCTGGGCGGGGGTATTGACGGTTTGCCACTGGCGGGGGACGGGGAACTCAAATTTGAGCTCGGGGTGGTAGAATACTGCATTTTCTACGTAGCCCTGACGGGGGTCCTCACCGTAGACCAATCCGTCGATCATATTGAGGTAAGATTCGCGGTTGACCTTAAACTTTTTCCCCATTTGCCGCCTTTGCGCTGCCCGGGCCATCTGCTCGACACGTTGGTTGCGATCCTGGGGATCGGGGTGGGTGGACAGGAAGGTGGGTATCTCGACCCCGGCATCTTCCTGAATGCGGTGAATGGTATTGAAAAAATTGGCCATTTCGCAGGCGTCGTAGCCAATTTTAGTACTGTAATCCACGCCCAATTGGTCGGATTGGCTTTCCGCATCACGACCAAACTTGAGGAACAACAGCCCTACTCCCGACTGGGCCAGATCACCAAACTCGCGGAAGGTGGGCGAAAATACCATTCCCACCGCCAACCCCAACTGGGCTACAATTTGCTTGCTGTACTGCTTCGCCGAATGCCGGGCCGTGATGTGCCCAATTTCGTGCCCCAGTACGCCTACGAATTCCGCCTCGTTGTTGAAGTGGGCCAGAATGCCCCGGGTGAAGTACACGTAACCACCGGGTACCGCAAAGGCGTTGACCACCGGCGAGTCCAGTATCCGAAACTGATAGTTGAGCTCCGGGCGGTGAGAAATCCGCGCCATTTGCCGCCCCTTACTGTCGATAAACCGCTGTAGCTTATCGTCTTCGTACAAACCATAGCTGGCGATGATCCCGGGGTCGGACTGCTGCCCAAGGGCAACTTCTCCCTTTTTGGAAAGTAGCATGAAGTCGCGTTTGCCCGTCACCGGGTTGCGCGAGCAGGAGACACAGCAGAACCGCGCAAGACTCAGCAAATAAACGAGGGGGCGAGCGTGGAAGAGGGGGGTTCGCATACGGTAGCGTTTTAATGGGTAAAATACAAAAATTCATCGGAGCTATCCCAATTGGGAGAAGTGCTCGTATTTTTTGCGGATTATCTACCATATTTCGGGTAATTGTCTTTGAGCAACTAGTGACTTTACCAATCATTATTCCTATATTTAGGCCACACTTACAACCTTTCAGAATAGTCTCCCACCGAATTCAGGGGTGTTTTCGGTTCCATCTGGAAGCCACACTTACATTATTTTTCGGAAACTTAAACGAATCTTACATCATGAGAGAGAGGAACTCCCAAGTAAGCAATTACTTGACACCGATCACTTTTTCCGTCCTCCTGAGGACTGCTCTTACCCCCTTTTTCCTTTTCCTGTGCCTCGGCCTAGCCCTGGCTCAACCCTCCAACGACGATTGTAATACGGACATTTCCGTACCTACCGACGGGAGTTGTGTGGACGGGAATAATACCCTGGCCACCCCCGACGTCGGAAATGGGAGTTGTGTCAACGGAGGGGGCGGTGCTCCCAACGTCTGGTTTAGCTTCGTCGCCGACGGGATGGACTACGAAATCAGTGTGATTGGCTTGGGAGGCTCCGCCGAAATTACCCTGATCCAGTTCCAGGGCATCCCCTGTGATTTTGGCTCGGCGGTCGAAATTGACTGCGGACCCGGCGATATCGTGGGCAATAATGTCCTCATGGCCGGACAGCAATACTACATCAGCGTCACCTCCTCCAACGGTACGGAAGGTCCGTTTAGTATCTGCGTGGACAACCCCGGCGATACCCCCCCGCCCCCCCACCACGCGCCCCGGTACCCCCATGGGGGGACCCCCCGCG
>CALCCH010000578.1 GCA_937899855.1 uncultured Saprospirales bacterium
GGCGCGTTGGATGTCTTGCTTGAGCTGTTGTTGATTTTGGCGATTGTTCAGCTCGGTCGAAAGCTTGTTGACCTCGGCGCGTTGCATGGCTAGGTCGGCCTGGCCATTGTTGTAAATGGGGATGTTGAGTCGCAGACCGACCTGCTGTCCAAAGTTGTCGTTAAACTGGTCGAAGTAGGCGCGTTTGCCGAATTCGGGAGCGGTTTCGTTGAGGAACTGTACGGAACCTTCGTTCACCACGACCATACCCGAACCATCTTGTCCTTCAAAAACGGCAGGAATGGGGGGCGTAAGGAATTGCTCACCGGGGGTGATGATGTCGTTGGGGTCGGGCACTTGGCTCGAAAAGTTGGTACTGGTGGAGGCGAAGGCGGTGAGGATGGGGAGCTTGTTGGCCCGGGCGATTTTGACGCCCAGTTCGGCGCTCTTCATCCGCAATTCCCCCGCCTGAATACTGGGTTGGCTGCCGAGGGCCTGGTTGTAGACGGCGCTGAGGCTAAAGTTATTGGGGCTGATATCCGCGGGGACTTCCACCTCGGGACGAACGATTCGGAGTTCGTAATCGGGGGCCAGTTGGAGCAATTGTTTGAGGTTGAGGTAGCTGATGGTGACGTCGTTTTGACGATTGACGAGGGCTTGTTCGTCCTGCGCCAGCTGGGCCTCGATATCGAGGCGATCGCTTTCGGGGCGGGTCCCGGCCCGGATGAGCTTGGTGGTCTGCTCCAGTTGGCTTTGGGTGAGGGAGCGGCGCGATTCGGCATTGGCCATTTGGTCTTCGTTGAACAGGACGTTGAGATAGGCCAGGGCCACGTTGAGGGAAATGTTGTCGGCGCTCTGGGCGGCATCCGCCTGGGCTGCGGCGACGTCGAGTTTGCTCTGCTCGATCGAGTTGGTGATGGCGCTGCCGTTGTAGAGGACCATTCCGGCGGTGAGGTTGACGGTATTGTAGCCCGCATTGACGTTTTCAAAGCTGTTGGTTACGGGGTTGATCGTCCGACCAAACTGGATACCCCCCGTCACGGTGGCGTTCAGGTCGGGAAGACGCGACCATTGGTTGCCCTTTTGGGTGAGCCGGGCGCTTTTGACGTTGAGGGCCGCTTGTTTGAGGTCGAGGTTGTTCTGACGGGCGTACTGGATGCATTTTTCAAGCGACCAACGCTCCTGGGCCAAACCGATTGTGCTCCACAAGGTGAGCAGCAATAGGGGAAGAATTGTTTTCATCAATGGGAGTTGAAGGTTTACAATAATGGTGCAATACTATTTCAAGAGGCGTCAATGGACGAATATTTTATATCAAATCCGATGAATCATGGATGAAAAGATCAAAATTTGAAGACGTCCATCGGCCCCCACTCCTCAAAGAGCAGTTTTTGTTCCAATTGTGGTGGTACCAGTAAGATAAGTGAATCCCCAGGTTTCCCAGGCTTCTCTCAAAAAAAAATCAGGATTACTTTGATTAATGCAATATTGTTTGTATGTTGTTTAAGAATTGAAACGCATTTTACTGCTTCCTTTCTTCTACAAGCCCCTTTTTGACCCCAATTAAAGTACTTTGGTATGTAGTTTTGATGCGCTGTCCATTGAGAGGCTATTGGTACGAAATCCATCAAATTAAATCATTCCTTTTGTTCCGTGCGGCGCGGCCGTTTTAATTCAGATCCTAGCCAGGAATTGCTCTATAGTAAACGATAATTCGGCAAGATTCTACAACAATGTACTTGCCGAGTCTTTGGTCTCATTTATCAATAGAGAGCTACACCACCTTATCACTGTAATTCGAAAGTCAAGCATGCTAAACGAAAGCTAATGTTCCCTTGGGAACGGAGGCGGATCCATCTAAGTATCCTTCCGGTCTCGCTGGGGAGGCGATACCTATTTCTTCACCTAAAAAACAAAAACAATGAAATCTTTATGTTGACGCTACGACTTACGTGACCTCGGGTGGGGGGAGACCCCACCGAGCAAGTCTGCGAAAATCCCGATACCATCGAATACATCTACGTGGAACACCCCGTTGAGATGGAGGTCGAAATCGAAGAAAACGGAGACATCACGATCACCGGAACGATTTGCGTAGGGTACGGTATCACTATTATCTTTTAAACCTTACTATAACAGTGTAATTTCGCCTCGTAAACCATTAAGCATTTAAGTTTGTAGAAGTGTGGCGGTAGTGAGCCCTAGGGGTTTGCTACCGCTTTTTTAGGGCTGCCCCCGCACCGAATTAAAGGTCTGCAGGGCCACCAGCCGATCGTAACGCTGTCCGAAGGGGCGCCAGTACACCAGCACGTGGTACTCGTTTTCGGTCTCGTGCCAGTTGCCTTCGATCTCGGCAAAGCTGACTTGTTCGGGATTGTCCTCGTCGGCCAGGGCGTAGGTATAATTGTAGTAGCCCTGCTTGAGCAAAGCCTGCCCCCGGTATTCGTTCTCGCTGGGTTCGTAAGTCAGCTCGTACTCCGGCAAGCACTGCCAATCGCTAAAGGCCCCGACCAGATAAACGCGCCGTCCTTCGTAGGGGATGGGCGCCTCCAAACGGAAATAGGCAATGGCGTAATCCCCCTGCCGAGCGTGTTCGGCCGCCTGGCTGTCCGTTCCCACAAAAGATTCGGCAATGTCGATCCGGGCGGTTCGACCAAAATTCAAACTGACGTCCAAATTCTCCACTACGTAACGACCGTTGATGTCGCGGTAAAAAATGTAGGGGCGGTAGGGGCGGGGCTCATCGGCGTTGAGGTAGACCTTATAGTGGTCGGCGTACTCCTCGATGCTTTCGGTCCGATCGGTCCGAAAGTCAAAAGAGCGAATATCGAGGTGCCGGAATTCCTTACCGGCGGGAAAGAGCAATTTGTTGAGGTAATCGTAGACCAATTTTTCGTTGCGAACGAACTTGGGCTTTAAATTGAGCAGGGCATTGTCCCACCGCCCGTTCTGGAGCAGCACCGTAGTGATCTCATTCTGGGGGTTGCCAATGCGCACGTCCGGGTGACTGATCGAAAAATTGAGGCGCTGGTGGGTACTGGAGACGGCCGGATCGGACGGACGAATAAAACGCCCCCCCACCGTCATGATGGACTCGATCACCATAAAACGCCTGGTGAGGGCCAAGCGTTTTTGATCCTCATCCTCGTACACCTTGAGCAAGTAGTTGCCCGACTTGGTGAGCTGGATGTCCTCGTTGGGAAAGTCGAGCTGAAAGTGGGTATACTCGCGGATGGTATTGTAGGAAAATTGATAGTCCAGCAGGTTGTTTTCCTCAAAGCCATTGATGTATTCCGATACGTCCATCTCGGAAGGCTGCCAGTTGGCGTCGTAGTGAACAATGGTGTAGACGTAATCCTTGACGTCGGCATCCATGTCGTCGAAGGTGAGCCGCAGGCGTCGTCCACCCTGGAGGGGAATGATGGGGTAGGAGAGGACCGAATCGGTCCGGTGTAATTGGACCGAGCGGATATTGTCGAGGTAGATGTGGTCGTGGGTGCGTAAGTTTTCGTCCTGCGCCGTTCCCCACTGGGGAGAGAGGAGTACGAGGAGGAGGAATAGGCTGATCGTTTGGTACATGGCTTGGCTTGTAGGTTCGCTATTTTTTCCATTTGCTGACCCAGGGAGAGTTGGCAATCCAAAAGCGCCAGGGCCACTCGGCGCATTCGGCGGCGTAAGCTACCCCCACCCGTGGGCCCGAGGCAATATCCGCTTCGCTCACCACCCGACCGCGGTCTTCGAGCCAGATGGGGCTATCCGAGGCCCGCAAATCGAGCGCATCGTGGTCGGTACGAATCCCGAGCGCCTTTGACATAACGCCCGGGCCGGCCGTTAATTGTGGCCGTACCCGATCGCGGCCGCGGCGGGCCAATTGCCGTTCGAGGTTATCGGTGGGCTCGATGGCTCGGATGAGGACCGCCTGGGCCACCTCGGCGGGGCCGGTGACGACGTTGAAGAGGTGGTGAATGCCGTAGCAGAGGTAAACGTAGGCGTGCCCCCCTTCCGCAAAAAGCGTCTCGGTACGTTTGGTTCGGCGATTGTTCCAGGCGTGGCAAGCTTTGTCGTCGGGCGCGCGGTAGGCCTCGGTCTCCACGATCATCCCCGCCGTCTGCTCGCCGTCGATTGCGGTCACCAAGTACTTACCCAGTAGCGCGCGGCTGGCCGCCACCACATCGGGCTGGAGGAAGAACTTGCGGGGGAGCCGTTTTCTCCTAGCCACTTAGCGGCGGCTGTAGTTGGGCGCCTCCTTGGTGATGGTAATATTGTGGGGATGACTTTCCGCAATGCCCGCGGCCGACATCTTGACGAAGCGTGCGTGCTGTAAGCCCGCAATATCCGCCGCGCCGCAGTAGCCCATGCTGGCCCGCAGGCCACCGGTGTATTGGACCATTACTTCGGCCAGACTGCCCTTGTAGGGTACCCGCCCCTCGATGCCTTCGGGCACCAATTTTTTGATGTCGTCCTCCACGTCCTGGAAATAGCGGTCCTTGGAGCCCACCTGCATGGCGCCCAGCGAGCCCATGCCGCGGTACACCTTATACTTGCGGCCGTCAAAGATGATCGTCTCCCCGGGGGCTTCCTCCACGCCGGCGAAAAGGGAGCCCGCCATGATGGTGCTGGCCCCCGCGGCAATGGCCTTGGGGATATCGCCCGTGTAGCGGATGCCACCATCCCCGATGATTGGCACACCGCTGCCCTTGATGGCCTGGGCGGCTCCCATGATCGCCGATAATTGGGGAACGCCCACGCCCGCTACGATCCGCGTGGTGCAGATACTGCCGGGGCCCACGCCCACTTTGACCGCATCCACCCCCGCTTCGACCAGGGCCTGGGCTCCCGCCCCGGTGGCGACATTGCCCCCGATGACCTGGAGGTCGGGATAGTGCTCTTTGACCAGTCGAATGGCATCCAACACCCCCTGGGAGTGTCCGTGTGCCGTATCGATACAAACCACGTCGACGTCTACATCAACCAGCGCACCCACGCGATCGAGAATGTCGTGCGTGACCCCCACGGCCCCCCCTACGACCAAACGGCCGAAGGAATCCTTGCAGGAGAGGGGATAGTCTTTGACCTTCATGAGGTCTTTATAGGTAATCAGCCCGGCCAGTCGGTTGTCGGCATCGATGACGGGCAATTTTTCGATTTTGTGTCTTTGGAGGATATCGCGGGCCTGATCCAGGGTCGTACCGATGGGGACGGTGATCAGGTTTTGGGTGGTCATCAGGTCGCGGATGGGCCGGTCAAAAGCCGTTTCGAAACGCAGGTCGCGGTTGGTGAGAATCCCGATTAGCTTTTTGCTTTCGTTGACCACGGGAATGCCCCCGATTTTGTAGCGCCGCATCAGCTCGTGGGCATCACCCACCAGGGCGTTTTCACCCAAGGTGACGGGGTCGATAATCATCCCGCTCTCCGACCGTTTGACGCTGCGCACCTGTTCGGCTTGATCGGCGATCGACATGTTTTTGTGGATCATGCCGATGCCTCCCTGTCGCGCGATGGCGATGGCCATGCGGTTGTCGGTCACGGTATCCATAGCCGCGGAGACGATGGGTACGTTGATGCGAATGGCGCGGGTCAGTTGGGTGGAGATGTCCACTTCTCGGGGAAGGACAGTAGAATAGGCGGGGACGAGCAAGACGTCGTCGTAGGTGAGAGCTTCGCCGTAGAATTTGTCCTCAAAAGAGAACTTGGCGGCTTCCTGCTGTGATTCGATGGCTGTTTTTACGATTTCCATGCGCAAAGTTATGGAATCTTGAAAAAAAAGGAAGGCTAAATGAATAATAATTTTACTTTTGACAGATTAGGCCCCCGCGGTCAATCTACGCTTATTACGCTACCATGTTGGAAGTTTTTACGGACGAGTATTTTATGAGACAGGCCCTGCGCGAGGCCCAGCGGGCCTTCGATGCCGGTGAAGTGCCGGTGGGTGCGGTCGTCGTTTGTGGCAACCAAATCATCGCCCGGGCCCACAACAACACTGAGCAGTTGATGGACGTCACGGCGCACGCCGAGATCGTGGCGATCACCGCCGCTTCGGCTTATCTGGGGAGCAAATACCTGCCCGATTGTACCTTGTACGTAACCCTGGAGCCCTGTGTGATGTGCGCCGGCGCCTTGTCCTGGGCCCAGATGGGACGGGTGGTGTACGGTGCCAGTGACGATCGAAAGGGATTTATGAGGCACGGAAAAATGCTCCTGCACCCCAAGACCAAGGTAGAATTTGGCGTGCTCATGGAGGAAAGCAGTGCCCTACTGCGTCGTTTTTTTCAGGGGCGTCGCCGCTCGGCAAAATCTTAAGTGCCCCAAAAACAAATGCCCACCGCCATCGGTGAGCATTTGATCATCTAGTAGTTTCTCTTTTTTTGAGCGGAGCAATTACTCCAGGTAAGAGACCAGGCTGGCCTTTATTTTGTTTTTTGCAGTCTTTTCAATAATCAGTACTTTCTGTTCTCGTTCCAACTGCAGGTCGAGCTGGTAAATGCCTTTGGGACAATCGGCCAGGGAAATCCCGACGTTGTTGAGCCCTTGGTCCAATCTTTTGTGGTCGCGTACTAGTATCTCGCCCGTGATCGAGCTGAGGCTGTATTCCAATCGACCCGGCTGAAATACCTCAATGTTTACCTCGCAATGCGCGCTTTTGTTGAGGTAGGACATCCCGGAAATCACGAAGAGGCTGGGCCCCTGGGTGATGTCGACGATCTTGATGATCTGATAATCGTCCGAAGATACGTGGTTCAGGGACTCATCTTCGATCGCCCAGATCGACTGGCTCGTGAGTAGTAGAAAAAGGAAGATGCCCAGAATGCGTGGCAATCTATTGCTGTTCATAAACCTCTCTTTTTTCGAAAGCATCGGCTTTCGGTTATCGCCACCGGGGGGAGGAAGCTGAAATCACAAAATCAGGGAGGGAAAGAAGTCGGGGGGAATCGGTGATGAGGGGAACGGTAAGGAATAATCCAAAAATGATGCCTAACCGCCGTTTGCGGGCTTTTTGCTGGCAACATTTTCTTTGTCTCGCGTGTTGAAATTCGCTTTGCGGATCAACAGGGCCTCTTCTTCCTGCTCCAGCCGCAACCGGATGCGGTAAGCACCTTCCCGCTCGTCGGCGAGGTTGATGTGCAGGTCGTTGAGTCCAAATTCGAGCGCCAGTTGCCCCGTGGCAACGGTCTCCTCCTGTAGGGTGACCACCTCGTAGTCCAGTACGCCATCAATAATGGCATCCAGGGTCAGATCGAAGTCGCCGTTGGTCGTGGTGTTACTCATGGCCACCACCATAAACTGATTGGCCAGTTGGCGTTTGACCAGTACGGTTTGGGAAAAGCTACCGGTGCCATCGGTGTCCACTTGACGGAGGCGGTAAAATACCTTGTCGGTGGTGGCATTGATGTCGAGGTAGCGGTAGCTGCGTTCATCCGCAGAAGCCCCGGCCGCATTGACCACACCGATGTTTTCGTAGGCAATGCCATCGCTGGATTTTTCTACGATAAACATCTGACTGTTGGCCTCTTGTGCCGTACTCCATTCCAACATGTTACCAATTTGGTGCTCGTAACCGAGGAGTGGAATGGAATAAGTAACTTCGGCATGAGCCGCCGAACTCCAACATCCCCAACAGGCGAGAAGGAGTAAAAACGGGCGAATACCGAACTGCTGTTTGCATTGGTTCATATCCATATTTATGATTTACCCAAAAAATTGTGCCGATTTTGATAGGGGAGGAGGCTACGGTAGTAAAATGATCAAACGGTGGTGGATTAACCAAAAGTTAAAGTGGAAACTGTGACAGGCTAGTGCCGTTAATGATTCGTTAATGGACTTGTTTAAGTAGGAGGGGGACGACATCTTTGTAGCATCACCGCTGAACTATATTCAATTTTGACCTTATGAAAATCACAAAATTACTGAGCTTCTTCGCTTTTGCCCTACTGGGCTTGAGCTCTTGTGGCCCCAATTTGTCCTACCTCACCGAAGATCTCTACGCCGACAACCGTTGGTCGGATGACGAACTCAAGAAAATCCAATTTTACGTTTCGCAAGATATCGTACTGCGTCGGGAAGCTTCCTCGGGGGTATCCAAAATCGAGTCGGGGCGGATCAAGGTGGTCGATGGAAAAAAGGTCGAGGAGATTGTCATTCGCAAGGGGACGCCCGGGGTGTTTTTGTTTCGCCCGCAGGAGAATCGTTTTGCGGTGAGTTTTGAATCGGGGGGGCGAGATCGCTACCTCATGTTTGGTCCCAATCCCCAGGCTCGGGGGCGTTATGTCCTACTGGCTTCCGACTGGAAGCGGACCCAGGGGTTGGTTTCTTACGACAATGCCAAATACTACACCCCCACTTCCAGTGCCTACGCCGCCTTGATGGTCGACATGAAAAAGGTGCGCCGTATTGCCCTCCGGTCGCGAACCGCCAAGGGACGTTCGGTCGATTAGCCCTTGGCCTAGGAGGAGGGCTCCTCCCGGCTGAGTCCACCCAAAAAAGGAACGAAGCGGAAGCGAGCGAAGGTCTCCTCGGCGTAGTGGTCTTCCGCCAGACGCGTAATGCGGTACATGCGTTGCCCGTCTGGCGTTCCTACGGGGACCACCATTTTTCCCCCCACCTTCAACTGCGTCTTGAGCTGCTCCGGGATTTCCGGGCTGCCCGCCGTCACGATGATCCTTTCGAAAGGCGCAAATTCGGGCAGGCCCTTGGTCCCATCCCGGAAGTAAGTACGGACGCCTCCCAAGCCCAATTGCTGCAGCAGTTGACCCGCCCTTTGGAAGAGCAATTCTTGTCGTTCCACCGTGTACACCCGCGCCCCCAAAACCGCCAGGATCGCCGCCTGGTAGCCCGATCCCGTACCGATTTCCAGTACTTTTTCCCGCGGCTCCACCTCCAGCAACTCCGTCTGGTAAGCCACGGTGTAGGGTTGCGAAATGGTTTGTTGCTTGCCGATGGGAAAGGCCCGATCTTGGTAAGCCCATTCTTCAAAAGCTTTTTCCAGAAAAAAATGACGGGGCACCCGTTGGATAGCCGATAAGACCCTTTCGTCGCGGATGCCCCGCTGGCGGATCTGTTCGATCAATTGTCGGCGGAGGCCGCGGTGTCGGTAGGTATCTTTCACTCCCAATGCTTTTGGTCGGGCAACAAAAATGGTGGGTTAAATGAACTTTAAGATTTGTTTGGCGTAAACGATTTTGTATGGTGTAAAAACCGGATACCAAACACTTTTTATTAACTTTGGTGACCAGAGCGCCCGGCTCTGCCCGCCCAGGAAACTCAAAATTGCAAAAAAATCCGAAACAAACCCCCACTTATGACAAAGATTAAATTTGGTACCGACGGTTGGCGTGCGATCATTGCCCGAGAGTATACTGTCGACAATGTAAAACGCGTAGCGGAAGGTACGGCCCGTTGGTTACAATCCCAATCAGCCGACAAAGTCGTCATCGGTCACGATTGCCGTTTTGGTGGGCCAATGTTTACTGAGGTTACGACCCGGGTACTGGGCGCGTTCAACATCAAGGTCAACCTCGCCAAAGGCTTTGTCAGCACCCCCATGGTGTCGCTGGGCGTCGTCAAAACCAAGTCCGATTTGGGGGTCGTCATCACCGCTAGTCACAATCCACCTTCTTACAATGGCTACAAGCTGAAATCCCACTTTGGGGGACCCAGCGTCCCCGCCGATATCGCCGCCGTGGAAGCCCTCATTCCCGATCAATGCTCGTTAGAAACCCTCCCCACCCTGGAGGAAATGTTTGATCAGGGCTTGCTCAATTACATCGACCTGGAAGACATTTACATCCAGCACGTACAGGAAAACTTTGACCTCGCCACCATCCACGCCGCCAACATCAAAGTGGCCTACGATGCCATGTACGGCGCCGGAATGAACGCCATGGCCCGCATCCTACCCGATGCCGTTATGCTACACTGCGATGACAATCCCGGCTTCAAAGGCCAAGCGCCCGAGCCCATCCACCGCAACCTCGGCGAACTCTCGGCCACCATCAAAAACGATCCCGCGATCGCCCTGGGAATCGCCAACGATGGGGATGCCGACCGGATTGGCATGTACGACCAAGACGGCAACTTCGTGGATTCCCACCACCTCCTCTTGCTGCTGCTGCTCTACATGTACCAGTACAAAAAACTAAGCGGCAAGGTCGTCATTACCTTTTCGGTAACCGACAAGATGCGTAAAATGGCCGAGCACTTTGGACTCGACGTCGAAGTGACCAAGATTGGCTTTAAGTACATCGCCGAAATCATGACCCGCGAGGACGTTCTCGTCGGTGGGGAAGAATCGGGTGGGCTCGCCGTCAAGGGCCACATCCCCGAACGCGATGGCATCTGGATGGGCTTGTTGATCCTCGAATTTATGGCCAAAACGGGCAAGTCCCTCCAAGCGTTGATCCAAGATGTTTACGACATCGTCGGTCCTTTCCACTCCAGTCGGGATGACCTCCACATCAAGGAGGAACAAAAGCTGGCCATCATCGAAACCTGCAAGAACGATCCCTATTCTACCTTCGGCAGTTACCAGGTACAGCGGCTCGAAACCGTGGATGGTTTTAAGTTTATCCTCAGCGACAACGAGTGGGTAATGATTCGTCCCTCGGGTACGGAGCCGGTCTTGCGCGTCTACGCCCAGGCGCCCACCCCCGAAGGCGTACGCGCCATCCTCGATGCCACCCGCGATACCGTACTCGCGGTGACGGCCTAGGCCAAACCCTCGGAATCAGGAAGATGGGGACGCATCGCGCCGAACCATGGCTTGGTGGGGAAGCCCATCTTCCAGATACCGCTGGCCCGTGGGCTCAAAACCCAAGTCGCGGTAAAAGGCCTCCAAATGCCACTGGGCCGAAATCTTGAGGTCGCTGGGGCCAAACAGGTCCCGACAACGGCGAACCGACTCCTCCATCAAAGCCTTACCCAGTCCTTTGCCCCGCTGATCGAGGGCCACGACCACCCGACCGATCGATGCCGCTTCGGGGTAGGAAAGCCCCTGGGGCACCAAGCGGGTGTAAGCCACGAGCCGCCCCTCGTCAAAACCCATCAGGTGCCAGGAGTCCTGGTCCTTTCCATCGGTGTCTAAATAAATGCAACGTTGTTCGACGACAAAGATCTCCGCTCGGAGGCTGAGGATGGCGTACAATTGGTCGACGCTGAGTTGGGCAAAGGGATGACAAAGGAAAAGCATAAGGCCACGGTACTTGGTGAATGGGCCGCAAAATAAAAAGTCTGACCGAATAATCGGCCAGACTTTTGGATTTGATGTTAAATCGGTTTTAGGAATTAAATCGGTTTTAGGAATTAAAACGGTTTTGGGAAACGGGATTATTTTTGGGGAACAGCTCTATTGTCGTTTATGGATTTCTGAAAACTAGCTTTTCGTAACCATGCTATCGCCAGTAAAGTAGCAGCGCATCCACTCCGGTACCGGGTCGCCACTTTCTTCTTCGAAATACACCTGGCCGTTGTCCATCGCCTGGTACTTCCAAACGTGCATTTTGCCCTTGCCATTGATGTAGGAACCAAAGCGCAGGACGTACTCCACGCGCCAGCCCCCATCCATCCGGGCAATGTTGATGTCGTTGCCCCCGATCTTGGGAATCCCCAAGTCGATGGTCTTGATCCCCTCAATGTTGTAAAACTCATTCGCCAGGGCCGACATGTTGAGCGGCGCTTTGGAACGGATCGTGATGGCATCATCGGTATCGTTCCACTGGACGTGGCGTTCGATGATCAGATCGTACTCGTCGAGCAGGTCGTTGAAGGCATCGCTGTCGGTCTCGCTGATGCCCGCTTGAAGCGGAGCCGCCCAGTCGACCTCCCGGTCGAAAATCAAAATGAGGTGATCGATGGAGGGGTTGGGAAAGGTGTGGACATTGCACTTGGCAATGGATTGTGCGGTTTCGTTGTTCTGATAAATATTGGTGAGCACGTAATAGATGCTCTCAATATTATCCTGGGGAATGATGATATTTTGGTAACGTAAGTCTTCCTTTTTCTCTTCGAGGCGTAGGGCCAAGCGTGCCGCATCGCGTTTGAACTTCCGGGCCAGGGCAATGGGCATGTCTCCCTGCGTCGTACTGCTCGGACGTTCGAAAGTCTTCTGAGCCACCATCTGCGCCGATTGTGCGAGGAGTATGGTTCCCCCTCCCAGCTGGCTCACCAGCGCCGCGACTAGCAAAAGACGGATACTGGAAAATGCGATTGGAACGATTCGTTGGCTGTGAAGTTGCATGTCGTAAAGCTAAAATTACTGAGTCCTAAAATGAGGTTCAAAAAATGAAATCTGTGACTAGTCAAAAGTTTTGAGATCACGATCTTAGGTATGTATTTCAGTAGGCTATTACGAGTAGCTGTGACAGGCTTCATTGCCGGACGCTTTTTGATGGTCAGCGCCCGGCAGTGAAGAAGGAAAGTGGAAAATGCGAGCTTAAAATTCGTAGCATCGAACGTTTTTGCCCTTTCCACGGCCACGACCGCCACTTTTGCTGCCTTTTTTCCCACCACCAAAGTTCATTTGGAAGGGATTGACCTTGAGTGCGAGGTAAAAATCGGTACCCGTGAAATTGGAACCCCGTCCTACGAGGCTGCCCAGGTTGTCGCTTCCCAGGGTCAGGAAGGCCAGTCGTACGGAAGTACCCACGCGAAAATCTTGCCAGTTATGGAGGGCCACGGGCAGGGCTAGGGAAAACCAACGATGCTCAAAGCGGGGGCTGACGGCGAGTAAGTTATTGCGGGCCACGGCCGGGCCTGGCATGGGAATGGATTGGACCCAGGTGGCGTTGGCGTACACCAGCGGGGCGATTTTGGCATCGGCTTGTACACTGAGTGCGGTGGGTAGCCAAATGCCAAAATTGCGGCTGTTGGTCGATTCCAAGGGGTCATCCAGGAGCAGCTCGCTGAGCAATTCGGTTGCGTCGGTAGCATTGCTGACGCTCGAAAAATCATCGGCGTCAAAGCCATCGCTACCGCTGACCTCGATGTCGTGGTTTTGGAGGTTGCGGTTGAAGGTGATGCGGCCCAAATCGAGAATCGATACCCCAAACTTCAGGCGGTAATCATCGGGGCCGTCTTCGATGGTCCAGATGGCACCAATATCGATTCCCACTCCCCGACCGTTGCGCTGCGGGTTGACGCTCTCCGTGTCCGCCGAAGAAGTCGTAAAGCCGTAGGACAGCTCCAGGTCGCTCACGGCGATGGAATCACCGGGAAAGCGGGCGATCAAAAAGTCGGATTTGTTGTCGACGTAAAAGGCTTCGTAACCGTTCAGCAATTTGAGGTTGGCACCAATGCCAAAGATCCCCTGATCCGTAAAAAACTCCCGGGCGTAGTTGACCCCGATTTCGGTCCAGGTCATGCCCGCCCCCTTGAAGCGGTCGAGTCTAAATTCTTCCCCCTCCAAGACCTGTTCGAAGGCGTAATAACTCAGCGAATTGGGAACCCCGCGGAGCCCCACCTCGGCGCGCCCCCGGACGAAGAGCCCAAAGCTGTGCCCCGACTCCAGATTGACCATAAACGAGGGCCCCATCACCGTACCGAGTACCGAGGCAAAACGCGAACGCGTATCCTGAAAAAAGTCCAGCACCAAAGCATTTTCTCCCGCTTGGTTGATGTTCTCCAATTCCGGCGCAAATTCCAGTTTTTCGACGGTGCGAATCTAGTCCTGTAGGTTGGCATTGTAGATAAAAGCGTAATTGTTGTCCACAAATACGCCCAATTCGACGAGGTTGACGTCCCACTTGAGGGGACTGACCAGGTTGTTGGCTGGGTTGTGCATCAAGCTGTTGACGCCCGCATAACGCTCCATCCGCAAGCCGAGTTGTTCCTGAGCCAAGGCTAGGGTAGGGGTGAGAAAGAGGAGGACCGCCCAGATGAAATTTTTGTTAGTCATGAGATATCGTATTTTGTTTGGTCGTGTCTGATACTGTCTGGGGTAATTCCGA
>CALCCH010000579.1 GCA_937899855.1 uncultured Saprospirales bacterium
GACCCAGGACCTGCCCATCATCAGCATCCCCAGCGGCCAGGTGCGCAAGTTCAGCATCTTGCTGGAGGTGATGGTGGAGGAATTCCAAACGCGGGACAACATCCAGGGCGACATGCTGCAAATGCTGCTCAAACGTTTGATCATCATCTGCACCCGACTGGCCAAGGAGCAGCTGACCTTTCGCGAATTGGACCCGGGCCAGGTCGATACCGTCCGCCAGTTTAACGTACTGGTCGACGTCCACTTCAAAACCAAGCGCAAGGTCAAGGACTATTCCGATTTGATGCACAAATCTCCCAAGACCCTCTCCAACCTATTTGCCCTGTACAATCAAAAATCGCCCCAGCAAATCATCCAAGAACGGGTCGTACTGGAAGCCAAACGCTTGCTGTTGTTTACCGACAAACAAACCCAGGAGATCGCCTACGAACTTGGTTTTGACGATCCCGGCTATTTTTCGCGTTATTTCAAGCGCATCGCGGGGAGTAGTCCCTCGGATTTTAAAGAAAAGAACCTCGTCGCCCGCAGTCCGGGCAATTTGTCCTAGTGCCGGGGAAAAAGGTCCTAGGACCCACCGGGCAGAATGGCTTTACTTTGCATTGTATTTAATCACAAAATCAATTAAAAAACAATTCATCATGAAAGCTTTTCCCGTCCCGACCAAAGACCAAGTAAGTGCTGGTAACCAGGCCATCTTTGACAACCTGCAAAGCAAGCTGGGCTTCGTTCCCAACCTCTACGCGACCTTTGCTTACAACGATACGGCGCTGGGCGATTACCTGAACTTCCAAGGTCGCAAGAATACCCTGCGTGCCAAGGAGCGTGAGGTCATCAATTTGGTCGTCAGTCAGGTCAACGATTGCTCGTACTGCCTCGCCGCCCACACTGCCATGGGCAAAATGAATGGCTTTACGGACGAGCAAATCCTCGAAATCCGCGGGGGAAGCGCCAGCTTTGATGCCAAACTGGACGCCTTGGCCAAATTTACCCGAGAGACCACCATCCAACGCGGCAAGCCCAGCCCCGAAACCGTTGATGCCCTTTTTGCCGCGGGTTACAACGAAGCCAATTTAGTCGACATTTCGGTGACGATCGGTGATAAATTCATCAGCAATTTCCTTCACGGGATCACCCAAATTCCGGTGGACTTTCCCGCCGCCCCCGAGTTGGAAAGCGTAGCCTAGTACGTCCTAGTACGTCCCGCTCCACAGCCCATTGTGGGCACCCGTTTCTGGTCTCCATCTTCATCCATACCCTCCCCGGAGGGTATGGATGTTTATTTTGGACAAAAAAAAGAGCCCCGACCGGAGCCGGGACACTCAACAGTGTACAAATTTTTTTGCTGCCAACTCGCTCGCTCGCTGGGCTCAATTGTTGGCCCGTCGTTGGACCTCCTCCGAACCCGCCCGCCGGGGTGCACGGGTTTTGAGTTTTTGGTTGCCAAAGGGCGTGGAAAACGAAAGTCGGACGATGTTCCCCTCCAAATCGTAGTTCCAATCGTAGAAGAAATCGGGCTGGTCGGCGGTGAGTCCGAAAAAGGAACCCGTATCGAACAGGTCGTACCAGGACAAGGCCAACTTGGCGCCATTTTTAAACTGCTTTTGTAGGCCCATCCCGAAGGAAACGCGCGCCCGCCAGTAGGTCAGTCCGTTGTTGATTCGCGAGTTCCACCGGCTGGTGAATTCGGCTTCCCAACTGTCCGCAAAGCGGAAGGTCTGGGTAAGATTCGCGGTACCGTTGAAGGCGCTCACTTCGATGACCTGTCCGTCGAGCAGGGGCTGGTCGCGTTGCCAAAAGCCGTTGAAGTTGTAGCGGGAGGACCAGAACTTGGTAAAGGTCAGGGGAAAGCTCAGGTTGGCGCCCAGGGTCTGTCGGCGGTTGATGTTGCGGGGGCTGAGGATCAACAGCTTGCGTTCGCGGTCGATGTCGGGCTGCCCCCAGGAAATAGGGTTTTGCTCATCGGTGTAGGCCAGGGACAGCAGCCAGGTGCCCAGCGACAGGTCGACTTGTGCGCTGCGGCTGATGCCCGGTAGGGTGTTGAAATTGCCCGCGAGGATGGAGTTGATGTCGAAAAAGTAAAAGGCGGGGGCCAGGGTCTGGAAGCTGGGGCGGTTGATGCGTTCGTTGTAGCTGAGGGTCAGTTTGTTGGTTTCGCCCAGTTGGTAATTGATCGATAGACTGGGGAAGAGGCGGCTCAGATCGCGGTCGATCAAGGGGCCGTCCCGATCGGAATCGAGTACGCTGTTGGAATATTCAAAGCGCAGCCCGGCCCTAAAACCCCATCGGGGCGACCAATTGCCTTCGGCTGAGAGGTAGGCGGCCTAGATGTCTTCGCGCATGGTGATGCGATCGGTAAAGAGGGGATCATCAAAGGCCACGGGGCGCAAGTAGCTCAAGCGGGTATCGTTGGCCAAGTCGGCCAGGGTGGCTTTGGCCCCGGCCTGCCAGCGGACCGAACCTCCCCAGGGAGCCTCGTAATCCACTCGGGCATCGTGAAAACGCAGGGGCGGCTCCTTGGGCGACTCAAAACGGCTGCTTTCCGTTTCCCCCGCGCGGAAGGTCAGACTTTGGTAATTGGTGGGGTTGTCGATGAAATAGCTCAGGTAGTCGTAATCGACAGATAGTTTTTGGTCGGTGTTGAAGCGGTAGGTAAAATGGTTACTCACCATATAGTGATCGGTATTGTTGATCTCCTGGCTGGTCAATTC
>CALCCH010000580.1 GCA_937899855.1 uncultured Saprospirales bacterium
GCCCCCGTCAAATATCCTCCCGTGATCGCCGTACCCAAATAGACGGCTCCGCCCCCCCCACCCCCCCCCCCTCCTCCTGCCCCCGTCGAACCCGTCGTGGTGCAGGAAAAGCCCGTTGCGGAGCCCCAACCCGTGGCAACTACTCCGCCTCCTACCGAGGAGAAGACGGAGGAGAAGCCCAAGATCGGTCTCAAGGTGATGGGCAAAATCGATCTGGACCCGCCCAAGGCCAAAGCTACTCCCAAGGCGCCGGAATCGACTCCCGAGACGCCTCCCGCTACCACCAGCAGCCCGGAGAAAAAGGCTCCCGAGACGCCCGCTAGCCCCCCCGAGGAGGCTACCAAAACGCCGGCTCCTCCCGTAGTCACGAGTACGAAGGAGACGCCGACCACCAAGTCCGAGCCGGATCAGCCCGTCAAGGAAGCCCGCGCGCCCGAAGCCGCTCCACCGGCGAAAAGTGAGATGATCCGCGCCAAGACGCCCCAGCTCAAGGGCCTCAAGATTTTGGGTAAGATCGATACGGACAAGCTGAAAAAGCCAAAGAAGAAAAAGAAGAAAACCGCCGATAAGGCTCCCGAAGCGTCACCCGCTGGCGCCAAGAGCGAGGGCGGGAACAAACCCGCTGGCGAAACCACCGTCAAACGCAAGCGCAAGCGCAAAAAAGTAACCATCAGCCAAGTCAGCAACCGGGACAACCGGGGCGGCGGCGGCCGTGGTGGTAATCGCGGCGGTGGCCGCAAGCGCGACGAGGTTCGCGAGGTCTCCAAAAAGGAAATCGACGAGAAAATCCGGCAAACGATGGCCCGGATGTCGGGCAAGGGCAAGAAGACCCGCCAGAAACTCCGTCGGGATAATCGCGAGCGGATCCGCGAAAAGCAGGAAATGCTCGATGCCGCCAAGGAAACGGGCAAGCTCCAACTCACCGAATTTGTCTCCGTCTCCGAATTGGCGAGCCTGATGGACGTTCCCGTATCGCAGGTCATCACGACCTGTATGAACCTGGGCGTCATCGTTTCGATCAACCAACGCCTCGACGCTGAGATCATCGAACTGGTGGTGGAAGAATTTGGCCACGAAGTCGAGTTCATCAGTGCGGAGGAGGAAGTGGTGGAAGAAGAAGAAATCGTCGACGATCCCGTCGACCTGGAGCCACGGGCCCCCATCGTCACGGTGATGGGCCACGTCGATCACGGTAAGACTTCCTTGCTGGATTACATTCGCTCGGCCAACGTGACGAGTGGAGAAGCCGGGGGGATTACCCAACACATCGGTGCTTACGAAGTAGAAGTGGGCAAAGACGACAAGAGAATTACCTTCCTCGATACGCCGGGTCACGAAGCCTTTACCGCCATGCGGGCTCGGGGAGCCAAGGTAACTGACGTAGCGGTGATCATCATCGCGGCGGACGATAGTATCATGCCCCAAACCAAAGAAGCCATTAGCCACGCCCAGGCGGCGGGGGTTCCCATCGTATTTGCCATCAACAAGGTAGACAAAGACGGCGCCCAGCCCGAGCGCATCAAGCAGGAGCTGGCCAGTATGAACTTTTTGGTGGAAGAGTGGGGCGGAAGCTACCAATCGCAAGATATTTCGGCCAAGACCGGCGCCAATATTGACCTGCTGCTCGAAAAAATCCTCTTGGAGGCAGAGCTGCTCGAACTCAAAGCCAACCCCAGCCGCCCGGCTATCGGTGCGGTGATCGAAGCTTCTCTGGACAAGGGCCGGGGATTCGTCACCAAAGTACTGGTACAGACCGGCTCGCTCAAAATCGGCGATCCGGTACTGGCGGGTAGTCATTCGGGTAAGGTGAAGGCCATGTTCAACGAGCGTGGCAAAAAGGTCAAGGAAGTAGGTCCCTCCAATCCCGTACTCGTACTCGGCTTGAGTGGAGCCCCGCAGGCCGGGGAATCCTTCAAGGTAATGGACAATGAGCAAGAAGCCCGTCAGGTGGCCTCCCGCCGTTCGCAGATTGCGCGGGAACAAGCCACTCGCGCCAGCAAGCGGATCAGCCTCGATGAAATCGGGCGTCGCTTGGCCCTCGGAACCTTTAAGGAGCTCAACCTGATCGTTAAGGGGGACGTGGATGGCTCGATCGAAGCCCTATCGGACTCCCTGATCAAACTGTCGATCGAGACGGTTCAGGTCAATGTGATTCACAAGGCCGTTGGTCAGATCATCGAATCGGACGTCCTACTGGCTTCCGCTTCGGATGCCATCGTGATTGGTTTCCAGGTCCGGCCCTCGCTCGGTGCGCGCAAGCTGGCCGAACGCGAAGGGGTGCAGATTAAGACCTATTCGATCATCTACGAGGCGATCGAAGAGATCAAGATGGCCATCGAAGGCATGCTTGAGCCAACCAAGGAAGAGCAGGTAGTGGCGCAAGTGGATGTTCGGGAGACCTACAAGATCAGTCGGATTGGTACGGTGGCGGGTTGTCAAGTAATCGAAGGAACGATTTCTCGGAACTCCAAGGTTCGCCTCATCCGCGACGGGATTGTCATCTTCCCGATCAAGGAAGGAGCGACCGGCGAAATTTCCTCGCTCAAGCGCTTCAAGGACGACGTCAAGGAAGTCAAGAATGGTTTTGAATGTGGTATTACGATCAAGAATTTTAACGACATCAAGTTTGGCGATGTAATTGAAGCCTACGAGATCGACGAAATCAAACTGCGACTCACCTAACTGCCACACTGGCCTTTCCAATGATCCTTACGGAGCAGCAGCACCAGCAAATCCATTATTATTTGTTGGTGCTGTTTGCGTTTTGTCTACTGCCCCTGCCCCGAATGGCGGTACTGAGCCTGATTGGGATTGGGCTCAATGGCCTGGCCGGTGGCTACCTCTGGCGCTACCCCCAAAAGGCTTTTGGTTACTGGCCCCTCCTGATGGTCGCCTTTTACGGTGTTCACCTGCTGGGTTTGTACCACACCACCAACTGGCCGGAGGCCAGCTTTGACCTCGAAACCAAGCTGTCTTTTTTACTCCTCCCCCCCGTGATCTTCTCCGTTCCCTTCCCCCGGGCGGCCCGACCCACCGTTTTTCGCAGTTTTGTACTGGGTTGCCTGGTGGCCACCCTTTACGCCTACGGAGCGGCCACGCTGACCTACTGGCAAACCGGGCTCAACGGTTTTTATTACAAATACCTGAGTGGCTACCTCGGTGCGCATCCCACCTACGTGGCCATTTACCTCAATTTTGTCCTCTTCCTTCTCCTGGAAGAATGGTCGCGCCGGCGCCAGCAAATCACTGGCTGGGGCCGTATGGGGCGCTTGGTGCTCTCCTTGCACGTCGTCGTATTTATCGTATTGCTGACGGCGCGGATGCAACTGTTGCTCCTGCTTTTGCTGCTATCGATTAGCCTGCTGTGGTACCTACTGGCGCAGCGAAAAGTGGGCCTGGCCGTTTTGAGTGTGGGGGGAGGATTGGTGCTGGTGGCTACCTTGGCTTGGACGATTCCGACGACGCAAAAGCGCATGGTGGAGGCCTACCGCGAGTTTAAGGATCCCCAGACGGAATCCAACGTGCGTTGGGCCATGTGGGGGCTGAGTGTAGAATTGATTCGGGAATCGCCCTGGTTGGGGCACGGAACGGGTGACGTACAGGACGAACTGGACCGCCTCTACGCTCGGGATGGGGTGACCAAGGCCCTGGAGTCGCATTTCAACGCGCACAACCAATACCTCCAGACTTCGATTGACCTGGGCCTGCTGGGCTTGGGCATACTGCTGCTAAATGTCCTGCCCCCCTTCTGGCTGGCCCTCCGTCGACAAAAGTACATCGCGGTCTTTTTCAGCGCCCTGATCTTGCTCTCGATGCTGACGGAATGTATCCTGGAAGTCCAAATGGGCATCCTATTTTTTGTAATTTTTCACTGTTTTCTACTCCTGGATTTGGAAACGAGCCCCTAAAAAAAGACCGGAGCTCCTCGCGAAACCCCGGACCATCTGCCATGTTATCTATCACTAGCGAGTACCCCATTCGAATTGAGGTAGGTCCTCCGTGATCAATCGCAATAAAAAAACATGAACATATACTACTATTTCTA
>CALCCH010000581.1 GCA_937899855.1 uncultured Saprospirales bacterium
TGGAAGCCCTCTTCCAACTTTCCAACCCCCGTACGCTCCTGGCCCTGGGCAACCACGACTATGACGATCTCGATCTGGTGACGGAATATACCGGCCGGCCGGCCTTTTACACCCAACACGAGGGGGGAATTACCTTTTTGGTACTCGACACCCAGGATAGCCTGAGCAGTATGGTCGGCGAACAACTGGCGTTGATTCGCAGGGTGACCGACACCATTACGGAGAGTAGCCACCTCGTTCTGCTGCACCACAAGCTGGTCTGGATGTACGGGAATGAAGACTTGGAGGGACAAATTGTGGCGACGGCCAATGGGCAACTGGGGGATTGTTTTCACTGTATCAATCCCAATAATTTTTACGAAACCGTTTACCCCTTACTCGTGGCGGTTCGCCAGCGCGGTGTTGAGGTGCTTTGTATCGGCGGTGATTTGGGCTTCCGCACCAAGACCTTCGATTACCTCAGCCCCGAAGGCATTCGACTGATGGGCTCGGGCATGGACCTGGATGCGGCGGACAATCCCGCCCTCTTGTTCAGTTACGAAAACCGGGAGTTGACCTATGAGTTTCTTCCCCTCGATGCCCTGGAATAGGGGCTCCGGCCACCCGCTACCGGGGGCGGCGGCATTGGCGCGAATTTCCTAACTTTGACAAAAAATCACCGTCATGGACCGCATCAACCTTAGAGAAAAATACCAGCAATTTGACGAGCATTGGACGCCCAAAATCATTGCCGAGCTCAACGGACAGTACGTCAAACTCGCCAAAGTAAAAGGGGAGATGATTTGGCACAGCCACGCGGAGGAGGACGAGCTTTTTGTGGTGCAGCAAGGGACGCTCTTTATGGATTTTCGCGATCGGACCGTCGTCATTGGACCGGGGGAAATACTCGTGGTGCCCAAGGGGGTCGAACACCGGCCCCGCACCAATGGGGAGGAGGTCTGGCTGATGCTCATCGAGCCCAAGTCTACCAAGCATACCGGCGAAATCCAACACGAGCTGACCGTCCAGAATCAGGAAT
The DNA here is from genome assembly GCA_937899855.1 of uncultured Saprospirales bacterium. GTDB lineage: Bacteria > Bacteroidota > Bacteroidia > Chitinophagales > Saprospiraceae > CALLVY01. Next base: position 1,019 of record CALCCH010000581.1, read on the forward strand.
GGATCTAGACGCTGGGCTCCCCAGGTGGATTGGGGGCAAGGCCCATTTGCCATTCCCGAATGAGCTGGGCCGTGGCCGCTCCCCGGCGGGCCCAGTTGAAGTGGTTGAGCCGGGGCGACTGAGCGAGCGCCCGGGTCAGTACCTTTTGTTGGACACTACCGTCGGGATGCAGTTTGCGGTAGAGGTTTTGGATGGCGGGGATGGGTGCGAGGGGATCGTCTTCGATGGCAATGGCCAGTACCGGAAGGATTAAGGTACCCAGCGCCCGTTCGTAGTCGAAGGTGCTGCCCGCCAAGTGGTACTGACCACTTCGCCCCTGTTGGCACCAATCCAAAATCTGCCGCCGACCCGCCCGTCCGCCAAAACCCACCAGGTCGCCCGGAAAGTAACCCCAGGCCCCCGCCAGCAGTGGAAACAGCAAAAACCCCAAGCGCAAACGCCAGCGCTCCCAGCCCGTCCAACCCGAATAATGGACCGAACAGGAGGCGATGAGAATCAGGCCCGCCACGGCCATCCGGTGGCGACTGAGATACAAACTGGCCAACTGTCCGCCCAGGCTGTGGCCCATGACGTAGAGGGGCCGCTGGGAAAACTGCCGCTCGATAGCGGCGAAGATGCCGCGATAATCCAGTTCCAACATGGTTTCGTAACCAAAATCCACGCCCCGACGGGGGCGGACGCTCGACCGCCCAAGGCCGCGCAGGTCGGCGGTCACGACGATCCAATCCCGCTGCGCCAGGTGCTCGGCGAAGGGCTGGTAATAGGAAGCCTCGACGCCCATGGCGGGGAAGAGCAGGAGGAGGGGAGCGCTAGCACTGGCTCCGTCGCGGAAGATCGTGATGGCAGTGTGGCTACCGTCGGCGAGCTCGATGGGGTGGACTTGTTGCAAAGGGTGAAATTTTGTGGGGAATGTACGATAAAAAACAAAGTCTCCATACCGTATCGGGGAGCGCGAAATGTTAAAATTTAATCCACCCTTGTAACCTTTTTGCCTTTCGTGTTACTATATCAGTACACCAACCAACGAGCTGATGAATACGCGATCTTCCAACCACGCCGAATTTTTGAATTGGTACGAAGCCATTCACCCCGCCTTCGTCCGCTACTGTCGCAGCCGGGCCTACGGTCGGATGGAAACGGAGGACTTGGTACAGGAGGCGGTCTTGGCCACTCTGGAGGCCTTTTACCGAATCGAACGGAAGGAAAAATTGCTGAGTTTTATGATCGGAGTGGCGAATAATATTTTAAACAACCAGCGGCGCCGTCAGCAGTTTCGGGCGGCCTGGGAAGACAAAGTCCTGGAGCGGATGGAAAGCCAAATTGGCGATCCGGAGTTGGCCCTGGATATTCATTTCCTCCACCGCGCCATCGACCAATTGCCGGAGCGACAGAAGGAGGCGCTACTCCTTTTCGAAATTGCGGGCTTTAGCATCCGGGAGTTGGCTCAAATTCAGGAGTCGAGCGAAGCGGCCGTGAAGACCCGCCTGAGTCGGGCGCGTAAGGCCCTTCAGGGGCTCTTGGATGAGCGGGATGAAAAATCCAAAGCGCTGCCCCTGAGCAAGCGCCTGGCCATCTACGCTGCCTTGTTCTGAAACCGGGTAAAGTAGACCCGCGCCTACCGCCCCCTTTTCAAACGAGGAGGCCAGCAGGAGTGGATAAATCCCCGTATATTAAAAAAGGTACTTATGGGTAAGTCCTGGAGACTTTCCATTTCTAAGCATTTTATTTTTTAACCTTTCAAAATCATTTTATCCATGAAAAAGAAACCGCAATCGGTCAAGCGCCTTGGTCCGCTACGGACCGCCGAACGTTGCTGCCAAATCCTCCACGAAGGGGAAACCCATCGGATCAAAGGAGGAGGAGGTGGCCTCCAAGGTGATCCACCGCCCAACCAGTGGCCCTGGCAAATCTAAGGCCTGACCTTTCTCCATCGCATCCAAAAATTTAATCGCATCATCCTTTATTAATTATTTAACCTGCAAATTTTCAAACCATGAAAAAACGGATTTCATCCATTGTCGATTTGAGTGCCGGGCAAATACAAGCATTGAGCCCCAGCGCTTCCTCCCTAATTAAAGGCGGTACTGATGCGACCGGTGTAGGCAAACACGTCCCCCGTCCTGTCTTCATCGACCTAAAGGAAGAGGACCTACTCTAAGTGCCTAGCTAGGGACCGTTCAAGTTGATGGAACTTGATCAACTTGAATGGTCCTTTTACAATCGAGTGTCCCCGCTCCCCCTCTCAGCAGTTGTAGATCAAATCAGTGGAACCCATGAAACGGAAAATTGAAGTTGACCGAGTTTTTAAAGTACTGCGCCAATTGCCCCCCGACATCCCCTTGGGACGGGTGGCGGAATGGGTAAACGCCCACCAGTCCCTACCCTAGCCCCACGTTTCCTCTCCCGCAGTGCTGGCATTGCTTTGGCCATTAGCGTCTCGCGCGTCGTCGCGAGCGAAGCCACCTTTATTGTCTTACATCAAAAAATCAGACCCAATGAATTACGGAAAAGAATTCCGGCAGTACGCCACCCAACACCACGGCTTGGCGGCCCCCCAAGTCGACCGCCACCTCCACCACAGCGCCGGCGCCCTGCGCCGACTGCGCGGCTTTACCCCCAGCGTAATGGAAGAGCGCCAACTCAACGTCGTCCAGATGGACGTATTTTCCCGCCTGATGATGGACCGCATCATCTTCCTGGGCGTAGGCGTCGACGACTACGTGGCCAATGTGATCCAGGCCCAGTTGCTCTTTCTCCAATCCCTCGACCCCCAAAAGGACATCCAAATGTACATCAACAGTCCCGGCGGATCGGTCACGGCGGGTTTGGGCATCTACGACACCATGCAGTTGGTCAGTCCCGATGTCAATACGATTTGTACGAGTATGGCCGCGTCGATGGGGGCGGTCTTGCTTTCTGCCGGGACGAAGGGAAAGCGAACGGCTCTGCCCCACAGCCGGGTCATGATTCACCAGCCAGCGGGTGGCATGCAGGGGCAGGTTTCGGATATGGAAATTACCTACGACCTGTTTAAGGCCATGCAGCGAGAGCTCTACGAAATCTTGAGCCGCCATACGGAGCAGCCCTTTGAGAAGATCACCGCGGATTGTGACCGGGACCACTGGATGACCGCTGCGGAGGCCCAGGCCTACGGATTGGTGGACGAGGTACTGGAGCAGTAGGCCAGATCGGGCGCACCGTTGGTAGCTGGTCGGCTGGCCGACGGTGGGTCGGGGCACAATCTGGGCGAATCGTCCTGATAATTGTCCAGAAAGCATTACTTTTGCAGTGACTTTGGTACCCCGAGCCGTTGGTTGCGGGGTTTAAAAGGGAATCCGGTGCAAATCCGGAGCAGTCCCCGCTGCTGTAAGTTCAGTCCAAAGCTCCTGGCAATCGCCACTGTTTTCGTCCAAAAGCGGTCGAAATGGGAAGGCGCCAAGAGTTGAACGAGCCAGAAGACCTGCCCGAGTCGATTCGCTAAAATAACTTTCGGAGGAAAAGTGGAGCGATGGATCGACAAGGTTGTTTCGAGTTGGATTTGGTTCCGACCCGCTATTGCACCGCGTTTTCTCAAGGAAAAGCCGAGGTGTCACTTGCTGGTATCCGTCGTCAGACGATTCCCTCCATCCACCTTTTAAACAACCATTACGATGACTCGAATTTTTACCTGTTTGTTTTCCTTCCTCCTCGCCGGTGCCCTGGGCGCACAGACCACGGCCGACTTCGAAAATTTTACCCTCGACCCAGAAACCTTCCTCAACGGCAGCGATGGCAATGGGGGCTTTAGCGCGGGGAATGTTTTTTTACCCAATAATTATAACCCTGAGTTCAACAGCTGGACCGGCTTTGCCATTTCCAATACGACCGACGTGACGGATCCCAGCTTCGACAACCAGTACAGCGCCATCACCGGCGAAGGTTTTGACGGATCGAGCACCTACGCGGTTGCCTTTGCCTTTGATCCCCAGGTAGTTTACTTGGAGAACGAAGCGGTCGGCGAGGCCGTCAATGGTTTTTACATTACCAATTCCACCGTCGGACACATCATCTTGCGGGAAGGAAATTCCATCGCCAAAAAGATGGGGGGCGCATCGGGAACGGACCCGGATTTTTTCCTACTCACGATCCAAAAATTTTTCCAGGGCAGCCTGTCGACCGAAAAAGTGGAGTTTTACCTGGCTGATTACCGCTCTTCCGACAGCAGCGAGGACTACATCATCGACGAGTGGACCTTTGTTGACCTCAGCAGCCTGGGTCCCGTCGATAGCCTACTCTTTAGCCTCACTTCCAGCGACAATGGCAACTACGGCATGAACACGCCCGCCTATTTTTGCGTAGATAATTTCACGACCTCGGATGGAGTCATTGCCTCGACAACTGCGGTGACCGCACCGACTTTTTCCGTCCAGCCGAACCCGACCACCGATTGGGTCAATGTGCAGTTGGAAGCCGGTCAAAGCGGCTGGTGCAACATCTACAACGCCCAGGGGCAGCTGCTGCTGCGTCGGCAGTTGTGGGACGATAATACGGCCATCGAGGTACAACATTTTCAGTCCGGCCACTACCTGATTGAGGTGGAGACGGAAGCGCAGCGCTCGGCGCGGTGGCTGGTAAAACAGTAAGCTCCTTACGGCAAGCAGGATCGTCCGAGCCGAGTGGTCGGGAGGCAGCAATTAAAAATGGCAAAGCTGTTCATCAAAAATATGGTTTGTCCCCGCTGTGTCGAAAGCGTTCGACAGCTCTTGGTGGAATTGGCGATTCCCTATACGCGTATTCAGTTGGGGGAGGTGGTACTCCCGCTCTCCGCCAGCGCCAGCCAAGAGCGTGCCCTGGCGAAAGGTTTGGAAAAAAGGGGTTTTGCCCTACTGGACGACCGCGATTCGCGGCTGGTCAATGCCATCAAGACCTTTATTATCGAACGCGTTCATTACGGACGGCACCGCGCGCCACAAAAGCTCTCGGTCCTGCTTGCCCAACACGTACAGAAAGAGTATTCTAGCATCAGTAAGACGTTTAGTCGCGTGGAGGGAATCACGATTGATAAGTTCACCCAGCTCCAAAAAGTCGAAAAAGTAAAAGAACTCCTGAGCTACGACGAGCTGAGTATCGCCGCCATTGCCGACGAACTGGAGTACAGCAGCGGGGCCCACCTTTCGCGTCAGTTTAAAAAAATAACCGGAATGGCGCCTTCGGCATTTCGACAATTACACGCTTTTCCCCGCCGCAATATTGACCAGGTCAGGCCGGATGCCTAACCAAAGGATACAAGGAATTTCCAACAGGATGTAAGTTCCCTCATCGCATTGTGCTTATCTTTACAGCAAAAAATGACCAAACAATATCGAGTAGCGGGCATGACTTGTGGTGGTTGTGTAAACAGCGTCAACGATCGCTTGTCGGAAGTGGTGGGCGGAGCTGCCCTGGTGGTCCAGCTGGAGGGCCCACAGGTAAAGATCGCGACGCCGACTGAGCCCTCCCTCGCGGCCATGCAAGCTGCCCTGGGTAGCCGCTATACCATTCAAGAATGGCCTGAAACGGCTCCGGCCGCTCCGGCGACCACCGTTTCCCTACCTACCCCCTCGCTGCAAACCTACCGTCCGCTACTCCTACTGGTAAGTTTTATCATCGGCACCACCCTCCTGGCTCAGTATCCCTTTAGTGATTTCTCCGTAACCAAATGGATGCGACACTTTATGGCCGGTTTCTTTATCGTCTTTTCCTTTTTTAAGTTGCTCAACCTTGATGGCTTTGACGAGGATTACCGTCAATACGACCTGCTCGCCGCCCGCTGGCGGGGCTGGGGCTACGTTTATCCCTTTGTCGAGCTTGGCTTGGGCATCCTCTACCTGACCAATCTGGCCCCCGCCTTCACCAACTGGACCACGGTACTGGTGCTGGGTTTTAGCAGTTTGGGCGTCATCAAAAGCAACCTGGAGAAGCGCCAAATCCGCTGCGCTTGTCTGGGGGACGTGTTTAATCTGCCCATGTCGACGGTCACGATCGTGGAAGACGTAACGATGGTGCTGATGGCGGCCTGGATGCTGCTCTGATCCGATTACTCCGCTCCGACTTTGAGCACGAGCTTCCCTAATTTATCACCGTTGAAGAGCCGGAGGAAGGTATCGGGAAAGGTCTCAATGCCTTCAACGATGGTCTCGCGACTTTTGATCTGGCCCTGTGCCAGCCACATGCCCAGTTCGAGAGCGGCCTTGGCGTAATCCTTGGCGAAGTCAAAGACCAGGAAGCCCTGCATTTTGGCACGGCAAGAAATTAGCGCCAGGTAATTGGAAGGCCCTTGGATGGCTTCGGTGGCGTTGTACTGAGAAATACCCCCACACAGCGGAATGCGTGCCCCGATGCGGAGCCGACTCAGCGCGATATCCAGAATTTCTCCCCCTACATTGTCGAAGTAAATGTCGATGCCCTTGGGGCAATGGCGCTTGACGGCCGCCCGGAGGTTTTCGCTTTTGTAATCAATGGCCGCATCAAACCCCAATTCTTCGGTGAGGTACCGGCACTTCTCCGGTCCTCCCGCTACTCCCACTACGTGGCAGCCTTTGATTTTGGCAATTTGCCCGGCGATGCTGCCTACCGCTCCGGCCGCCCCCGAAACCAGCACCACGTCCCCTTCCTTGGGCTCGCCGATGTGCAGCATGCCAAAGTAAGCGGTAAAACCCGTCATGCCCATCACTCCCAGGTAGTTTGAGAGGGGAACCATTCCCGTCTGTACTTTAAACAAGCCCTCGCCATCGGACAGGGCGTACTGCTGTACACCAGTACTGCCGTATACGTAGTCGCCCACGGCGTAGTCGGCATGCTGGCTGGCGATGACTTTTCCCACCGCACCGGCTCGCATCACGGCTCCGATCGGTACGGGAGGCAGGTACGTTCGGGCGGCGCTGATCCAACTGCGCATGGCCGGATCGAGCGAGACGTAGGCCTGCTGAATCAGCAGCTGTCCGTCGCCGACTTCGGGCAGGGGGCTGCTCTCGATGGTCCAATTTTCGGCGGTGGGGAGTCCGACGGGGCGGCTGGCGAGCTTGACTTGAATGTTTTCGGGCATGGTGGCGGATTTAAGGATGGATGGTAAAGCGACCGCTCGTTTGACGGCCGCGATGATCGCGGATAAGGTACGTATAAAATCCCGGAGGAAGATCATCGACGGGGATTTGATGCCCCGACCGGGCGCTATTTTCTTCGCGGATCAGCCGCCCGGTGTCGTCGTAAAGCTGGATGTGAGCCCGCATTTGTTCGCTTGGCCTGTGGATGGCGAGTATGTCGGTGGTGGGGTTGGGGAAAACCCGGATGGGGGGAACGATGGCGGGCACTTCGGTGCTGTTGACGAGGGTTTCTTCGATCTCCACATCGTCGATGGCGAGGAGAAACTGGAAGGGCTCGCTAAAGGCGTGGAAGGCGATACTACGTACTACATCGTCGTTGGAGACGAAGGAGAATTCGGCGAGCTGGTAGTTCTTGCTGTCGATGAGGGTATCGATAAATTGAGGGATGGGGTCCACGTCTTGGGGATCGATCCCGGGGCTGAGGTGGACCTTGAGTTTTTCGACGGTGTCGAAACCCGTATCGACCTTGCGGTACCAAAAGCGGACGATGTAGCGGTAGTTTTGGCGAAAGCTCAGGAGAGGCGTAAAGAGCCAGTCGTCGGCGGGGTCGTCGATGTCGAAGCTCATGTGCATGGCGTTGGGGGCGGAGCGAGCGTTGTTGGGAAAATTATTGCTGTTGGGCAGGACGTCCCAAAAGGCGTTGTCGTTGTTTTGATTGACGGCGGTCCAGCCGGCGGGAAGCTGTTGGCCCGTATCGGCTTGGAGCTCATCAAAGTTTTCGGAAAAGAACTGGGCGGGAAGCAGTAGCGTGGGCAATAAGAGTCCGAGTAAGCATACAATTCTCCTCATGTGGGTATAGTTGATCTGGGTGGTTGGGTATACAGATGGAAAACACCCGAAAGTAGGAAAATATTTTGGCAAGCGTTAAAATCACGGACTTTGTCGCTGCTTGGCCAGTAGGACTGGGGGAGCGTATCGGCTTCCGGGCTCAGCGCTTGATGCCCGCCTCATTGTAAATCACCAAGCCCCGGTAGGTTCCGATCCACTTGTTGTTACGCTCGTCGACGAGTACCCGTTCCACGATATTGTGGAGCAAGCCAGAATTCCAATTGTAATACTTGGTCCATTCGCCTTCCCGCTCTATGGTCAATCCCTCGTGAGTCGCCAAATAGACGGCCCCGAGCAGATCCACTTCCAGGTCGTTGACGTAGTTGGAACTCAAATCCGAATTCTGCGCCGTATACTTCTGCCAACCCCCAGCATCCAGGTGGTACAAGTGATGAAACGAAGCCGTCCACATTTTATCCGCGGCGAAGGTGATGAAACGAATCTGGTTGTCTACCAAAATAGAATTGGTGGACTGGTACAGGGTACTTTGAGTCGGGTCAAACTGTACCAAGCCCCCCGTTTGGGTACCCACCCAAATGTTTCCCCCGGGGTCTTCCCGGATCACGCGGATGTTGTCATCCGGCAGGTCGGAGTTATGGAGGTGGTAGGTCTGAAACACTCCATCGCGGAAAGCGACGAGCCCCGCAAAGGTCCCGATCCAAAGGGTTCCGTCCTGGCCCATTTCCAGACAACGAATCTCGTTGTTGGGCAAGTCGGAATTGTGAGTGTCGAACCGGGTCAGGCCCTCGGGCCCCAATCGGGCCAGGCCGTGGTTTCGCGTGCCGATGAAGAGTCGGTTGCGGTTGGTAGCAACGACGGACGTCAGGGCGTCATCGGGCCAGGTTACTTGGGTATGCGGGCCATCCACCAGGGTCAGGGTTTTTTTACTCACCTTGCGCAGCCCGTTCCGTTTGGTAGTCAGCCACACGTAGTCCTTGGTATCCACCAGGTCCGTGATGGTATCCTGCTCCAGCAGGGGGAGCCACTGGCCGAGGGCTTCCGGTGTGGGGTTTACGAGTGGGTCGTCGGGGACACAGCTCGTGAAAAGGACCAGCCCCAGCAGGACAAATCTCAGGAAAGAGGGCGCTGGGCTAGCGCTACTTCTGGCCAGTCGGAGGGGGGAGGAGAAAATTAGAGGTTTCATCATACCCCTGTAACGGCATTGCTAGGAAGGCTTATTTTATCGCCACCAAATTTAACGAGCTCGCACTCGGATTCTTGATCTTTCCTTGTGAGGATAAGGGGCACCCCAGTACGGGATGCCCCACCGTTTACCGGTTTATTGTTACCGATACCTTTTGACGAGGATCAACAATCGATGATAATGTAAATGTCGAGGACGTAATCCGCCGTTTCGATGTGGATGTGGATGATGATCAGGCCCTCGACCACATCGACGTCGTAGTCATCGGCGGGGATGCCTAGGTGGTGCCGAAAGATTACTTTCGGATACTGCTTAGTCTATTCAGTAAGGGCACCGCTGTGGAAAAAGAGTAACTTGAATGGGTAGGTCCTAGGAAGGGCAACTGCCGAGCTTGTCGACGGGGGTGGCAGTTTGCGGGTTGTTGTGTTGTGCCTATAAAACACCACGAGTACGAGATCGGTTGGGGGTACAACAATAAAAGTGCAAAAAAAAATAAAAAAGTGCAAAACGGACTCGTGGCCAGCTGGGGAAGGCTTACATGCCCAAGTTGGGCAAATGCTTGACTTTGTGATAGGTCAGGGCGGCTTTGATGCAGGCTTTGACTTCGGGTATTGGGAGGCTTTGTGGTAAAGAAAAAACGAGGGCGCGTTTTCCTTCGTATTGAAAGGTAGCTCCAAAAACCGATTTAAAGGTACCCACTAGTTTGCTGGTACATTTAAAGTACAGGGCATACTGGTCTGGTGATTTGACTTTCCAATCCATCCTTAGGGTACTGCCGTGCTTAGTCACAAAGCTGGGCTCTCCCCATTTGAGCGTCTCTTCCAGTAGGGTCAGCCCTTCGATCTCTTCTGCCGTAGCGATGACCAAGGCCCGGAGCGCCAACATCTGGCTGCGGACCGTCGCGGGATAGTTGGCAAAAACCATCGCGACTTCGGGGTGGGAGATCAATTGTAGGGTAGCCATGGTAATGTTAATTGGGGTCTGGTTTATAAATCATTCCCTCATCGGATGATGAGCAATAGAGAGTCGGAGAAGTCTAATGCTGGTCCTTTCCCAAGCCCAACTAAAAAGGGAACGATAGCGATGGTATATCTGCTGCCTTTGCCTCGTCGTGGTAGCGGTCATGATAAGGCCATTGGCCGTATTTCCTAGGGCACTACAACCACGTTCCGAAAAATGAAAAAGGGAATAACCGCTGCGAAGTTACGCGCCGTTATTCCCTAGTGCT
>CALCCH010000582.1 GCA_937899855.1 uncultured Saprospirales bacterium
ACAATCGTCGGTGGCGGTCCAGGTGTAGGTGACTTGGTAGCCATTGCAAATATCTTCGGTAAAGACCTGGTCGGTGGTAATGGTTACCATCCCGCAATCGTCGGTGGCGGTGAGGGTCTCCTGAGTGGGAAAGGGATCGCCACAGTTGATATCGCTCAACGCGCTGGGCGTACTGTCGAAGGTCGGCCCTTGATTGTCGGGTAGGACGTTGAAGCTGACCGAGGTCTGGGTGCTGTTGCCACAAACGTCGGTGGCGGTCCAGGTATAGGTGACGGGATAGCCATTACAGACGTCTTCGGTAAAGGTCTGGCTGGTGGTCACCGTCGCCATCCCGCAGTTGTCGGTAGCGGTGAGGGTTTCCTGAGTGGGGAGGGGGTCACCACAGTTGACGTCACTGATGGCGCTGGGCGTGCTGTCGAAGCTGGGATCCGTGTTGTCTTCCACCGTGATGACTTGGACGCAGCTGCTGCTGTTGCCGCTGGCGTCGGTGGCGGTCCAGGTTCGGGTGATGCTGCCGGTATTGCTACAGCCGGTCAGGTTGTTGACGTCGGCAAAGGTGATGCTGGGGTTGGGATCGCAATCGTCGGTGGCGGTCGCCTGTCCGGTATTGCTCGGATCCGTGCTGGCATCGCATTCGATGGTGACGTCGGCGGGGCAGGTGATGACGGGGTCTTCCAGATCATCGATACAGACCTGGCCATCGATGGTGTTGACGGGGATCATGACAAAACCCGGTCCGGCGGCTTCCACGGGGAAGGCCATGCCCGTATAAAAATCAACTGGATAGCAGTCCCCAAAGGTCCCGTTGACGGTAAACAGTAGCGAAAACAGCGTATCTCCCGCCGTGAGGCTCACCCCACTAAAGTCGAACCAGGAGAAACTCAGGGTATCCGCATTCTGGCCAAAAGCCGTTCCCGAGGTGAAAATGGGGGTCGTATTGCCGGTGTAAGTCAGCGCCGAACCATCCCACTGTACGGCGAATTGCAGGGACACCAAATCGGCATCGTCTTGGAGTACCACGGCAACCCGGGCGGTGTTGTCGTTGCAGCCGATGATATCGTCAATCAACTGCAAATTGATGGCACTGGCCGAGATCTGATTGACCGTAACGGTGATGGCGCAGGTGTTGGTATTGCCCGCACCATCGGTGACGGTATAACTGACCGTGGTGGTGCCGACGTTAAAGACTTGCCCGTTGGCATTACCGGTGCCGGAGCCGGAAGTCACGCCACTGAGCACGTAGCTCAAGCTCTCTCCGGGGCAATTATCGCCCGTAGTGGGCACCAGGTTAATATCGTTGACCACCGTACTGCTCATACCAGCGGGAATGTCCACACTGATGCTGGTGGTGGGGCAGCTGATGGTCGGATTTTCTTGATCTTCTACGATGACGTCGAAGCTACAAGTGCCCGAATTGCCATCCCCATCGGTAACGCTGTAGGTTACGGTAGTCGTGCCCAAGGGGAATACGTCCCCCGGACTGGCGTCGCTGGTGGGTGGATTGGCATTGCCATCGCAATCGGTGACGGTGGGTTCGGTCCAAGTGGCTGTTCCCTGGCATTGCCCCGCAGTGGTCGATACGGTGATGTCACTCGGGCAGCCGACGAAGGTGGGGCTGGCGTTGCCAAAGGTTACGGATCCGTTGATCTCGATCACCGGAATGCTACTAAAGGTAGGATCGGCCGCCTCGGTTCCCGGAAAGCTGGGATTGCTACCGGTATAAAACTCGACGGCGTAGCTGCTGCCGGGGCTACCGGTCAGGTTAAATTGCAGTTTGAAAAGCGTATCCCCCGCCATGAGGGTAAAACCGCCAAAATCGAACCACGAAAAGGAAAGGGTGTCACCCACTGGGCCACCAAAGGCCACACCGGATGGGAAAACCGGCGGAGTATTGCCGATATAGCTGAGTCCCGACCCATCCCACTGCAGGGTAAACTGCAGGGAAGCGAGGGTGACAGTCTCCTGGATGTCGACGGGCACTTCAACTGGGCTGGTACAGCTCTCCACATTGGGAATCTGTAGGGTGATTTGTCCAAAGGATGCCCCCAAACCCCAGCAGGTCATCAGCAGGATTAGGGTAAATTTTTTAAACATAACTGGAATAGTTTCTGGTTGATGGTGTTACAATCGTTGCGTTGCCTTAGCGCTCTGGGTAAAAGGTGCTAACACGGGATTTTCGCAAAACGAAGATAAGGAATGGTAGAAGAAGGAGCGGATAAAAATGATCCACGTTCTTCCACCATTCCCCAAAAAACCAAAGCGTCCGAAGACGCTTTGGTCGGTATTTTCTACTGTTTATTCCAGGATGACCATCTTCCGGGTCGCGGAATGTTGGGGCGTATCAAGTTGATAGTACAACACACCGGAGCTGGGAAGGTCGGCACGGTCGATACTGAGTTCGTTGTAGCCAGCCGGATATTCGCCGCGGTAAACTTTCAAAAGCTTACCGGAAACATCCATGACTTTCAGCGTGGCCGTGGTGGCCTCGGGTAGGGTAAAGCCAATCAGGGTCTGGCTTTGGAAGGGGTTCGGTTGGTTCTGGTAGAGGCCAAATTGCTTCGCCAGAGCCGGATTGACCGAAGTGCTCAGCCCCGCCTCGATGTCCAACTGGATATCGACCGGGCTGTAGTCCGAACGGTAAGCCACGATGTCCACCAAGTCGTTGCTCAACGCCAGGACCTCCGCGAGATCGTCGACGTTTTGCAAGGCGCGGAAACGCAGTCCAAAGACCAGGGCATCATCGTCCAGATTCACGCCTTCGTGGTAGTACCAGAGCAGCGAAATCTGTCCGCGGCTGAGGTGTTGCAAACCAATCTTATCGGTCGTCATATTCTCCAGCGTACCCATCTCCGAGTCGATGAAGGCCAGGGCCGTCTGGTCGAAGTTGAGTGTGGCTTGGAAGGCCATCAAGTCGGCAAAATCACGGGCTCTGAATTGGAGCAAGTACTCCTGTCCCGCCACCAGCTTCTCTTCGGCGAGCGACAGGGTCAGGTCCGTACCCCAACCACCGCTTTGGAAGCTTACGTTGGGCCAGGTGTCGTTGACGTCACCTACCTTGATGCCCACAAAGTCCAGATCGGTCTGATCCGTCATGACGTTGGTCAGCACCGCCGACTCACTAAAGGCATCCAGCCAGGGCTGGGTGGGGTTGGCAAAGACGTAGTCGCTTTCGATGAATTTCCAAGAGTTGCTGTTCGGCGTAAAGTCCGCACCCAATTGTACGATGACCTGCTGAATCAGTGCCAGGTCGGCAGAGGTAATATTCAAGGAGAAACCGGGCGTCGAAATCGGGTTACCCGCAATCAATTTGTAGGGCGTTCCGATGATGCCACCGTTGACGATGTGCGACTGAATGATGGCCAAGTCGAGCGAGGTAACGCCCCGCTTGGGATCCATATTGGTCGTCGGAGTCACCTCCACGTCGCTGTTGGCGGCTACCGTAAATTCGTAGTCTCCATTGGCGTCGGTGACGTCGGTTCCGGTCTCATCCCCGGTCAGGTTGACCGTTACGTTCGGTACCGGGTCGCCATCTTCCGTCAGGATCGTACCACTCAGGGTGACCGAAGTGTTGGGAGCAATGGTGACGTCGCCATCGTTGCCGGAGAAGGCCGTCTGGAAGGGAATGAATCCACAGCCCTGCGTCACTTCGACGGGAGTGGGGGAGTTGATCAAGTTGACGTCGGTCATTTCTCCCTCCAAACCAATCAGGTCGAGGGTCAGAGTCACGACTACCTCATCGTCCATCAAGTCCAAGCCGGCATTGGAGCCGTCAAACCAGGAGAAGGTAGCTACGTTGAGGACGATGTCGGTCAGCGCCGCGCTAAAGGGTGCCGCCGTGGTGATCGCACTGATCGAGGCCACACTGGGATCGTCCACTTCGAGCGAGAACTGGAGCGAACGTACCTTAGAGAAGTTGCGGATGGTGACGGGAACGTCTACCGTTCCACCGGCCGGGCCGGATACGGAACCGACCGTAATCTCAACGATCTCGGCGGGAAGTACCGTCAGGGTCGACATGCAAGTGGCGGAGTTGCCTTCGGCATCCGTTACGGTGACGGTCACCGAGTTCAAACCAATATTGTTGCAATCCACCGTCAGGCTATCGCTACCGTTGATGGTAAAGCTCAAGCCCGTACCCATGGGATCGCAGTTGTCGGTGCTGCCGCCGTCAAAATCACTGGCGGCAATCGTAGCCGAACCGTCCGCTTCGAGATTGATCGTCAGGTCCTGGCACAGTGCCGTGGGGGCGAGGGTGTCGACCACCGTTACGGTAGTCATACAAGTCGCCGAGTTACCACTGGGATCGGTGACGCTCAGGCTAATGGCCTGGTCACCAATGTCGCTGCAGGAGTAGCTCTGCGTAGCCGCGCCATTGATCAGGAAGCTGAGCGGATCACAATCGGTGTTGTCCTCGCTGCCGCCATCAAAGTCTTCGGCATCTACCGATACGTTGCCACTGGCATCGAGGTAAGCGGTAACGGCCTGGCAAACGGCGTTGGGTGCAATCGTGTCGTTGACTGTGACGGTTGCGGTACAAGTACTGCTGTTGCCACTTTCGTCGGTCACGGTGAGGGTGACGGTCGGCGGCGAAGTCAGGTCGTTGCAATCAAAGGTGGTACGCGAAGCGCTAAACATCAGATCGCCGGGATCGGAGCAGTTGTCGGTGCTGCCACCGTCCAGTTCCGAAGCCATGATCGAGGCGTTGCCATCGGAATCCAACTGAACGCTGATGTTCTGACAGACGGCCATCGGCAGTACGTTCTCCTGGATGGTTACGGTCGTATTGCAAGTCGCCGTATTGCCCGCCAGATCCATCACACTGATGGTGACGGGGATGGGCATGTTGGTGGCGTCGTCACAATCGAAAGTCGCGGGCGTCATGCTTACGGTGAGCGTACTCAGATCACCCGTGCAGGCGTCTCCCGTAAAGAAGGGATTGATCAAACCAAGCGGGCCGATGGTCCGCATTTTGGAAGGCGCTCGGCTAATGATACCACCGGGCAGGCAGGACAGGGTAGGGGGGACGTCATCTTCGATGGTCACTTCGAGGACGCAGCTATTGACGTTGCCCCGCGTGTCGACGACGGTCCAGGTAATGGTGTAGGTCGAGTCGAGGCCGCCATTGTTGGGGAAGATGGCTCCGGCCAGCGTGCTGCTGTGGTTGTAGTCGTTGCTTACCGAGGCCACGCCACAATTGTCCGCTACGGTGGGGTCAAATTCCGTACCCTGTACTTCGTAGGCACAATCGCTATCGTCGCCATCCTCGCCAATTCCGCGTACGACTTGGTTGCCCGATTGGGGCTCCTCGTCGACACAGGTAATGCTCGGGGCTACGCGATCCTCAATGGTAATGACTTGGAAGCAGGAAGCAGTGTTGCCCGAGGCATCCGTAAAGACCCAACCAATCGTAAAGGTCTCTTCTCCCGTACTGCCATCGGCGCTGAACTCCGCACCCGCCAACGAATTGGGCGAATTGGGACCCGGCGTGTAGCAACCGCCACCGGCGACGCTTACCGTCTGGATCACGCTCATCGGAGGCATCGTGCAATTGTCCGTCGGCGTCGGGTCAAAACTGGTATCGGTAGTGGCGATGGTAAAGGCACAATCACCGGCAACCTCGTCTCCGGGCGATACGCCCAGTTGGAGGTCTACACTCCAACAGTTGGGATCCAAGACGGGATCTTCATTGTCGGTCACGGTTACGATCATGTCGTCCGTAGAAGAATTGCCCGCGGCATCGGTAGCGGTGTAGGTGACCGTGGTAACACCCAACTCAAAGGTAACTGGTGTTGCGGAGACGGCCGTCGGACCACCCGTGGTGGCTCCGCTGAGGGTATAGGTAATGCTCGCTACGCCACAATTGTCGATGTATTCCCGGTCGCCGGGGGCATCGGAGGGATCGAGGTAGGGAGCGGTAGTCGGGAAGACTTCGGTAATTTCGATCGACATGGTCTTGGTACAGACGCCCAGATCGGTATCGCGGGGCCGGTCGGGACCCGCATTGATCGTCGGGGGAGTCGAATCGTCGGATACCGTGATGGTTTGGGTTTGGGTCGCCAAATTGCCGTTGCCATCATCGTAAGTCCAGGTGACGAGCGTAAAGCCGGTCAGGTAGATGTACTGGTTGACGCCAGCCACGCCATCGGCAACGGAGGGTGCTCCGAAGATTACGGTACCGTTACAATCGGTAGCGGTAGGCGCATCGACGATCAGCGAACCACAATCGGCACCGATCGTATTGCTCGCGTCGATATTGACGAGGGGACCCGCCGGGATGGGCTCATCGAGGTCGGCCAGGGTAGCGGTAATCGTACAGGGCGTACCCATATTGCCCGCGGCATCCACCGGTGTCAGCGTAATTTCAAATTCATCGCCATCGCTCAGACCGGCCGGAGCCGTATCGTTGGTCAGGGTAATGGCCGATAAGGCCGTACCGGGAGCCGGTACCTGCGTAGCGGTCGGCGAAGGACAGTTGTCACTGAGGTTGAAAGCACCGGTATAATCGGGAACGGTGGCGTCGGGACAAACCGAATTGATGGTGACGTCCGCACAACCCGCAATCGTTGGGTTTTCGTTGTCGGTGACTTCAATGTCAAAAGAACAGGTGTTCACATTACCGAGTGGATCGGTAAATTCGTAGGTGACCGTGGTGGTTCCCGTGGGGAAATCTCCTTCGGCTAGGATACCACCCATACCATCGGAGCCTGCGTTGAGGTCGATCAAAACGGTCGCACCGGTACCCGCGTGCGTACCCTGAGCCGTTACGGTGATGCCCATCATGCCCGAGCAATTGTCGACGGCGGTGGGGTTGGTCCACTGTACGGTAGCTTCACAAACGCCGACGTCCGTATTGACCGACTGACCAGCCGGGCAACCCGAAATAATGGGAGGCGTATTGTCCACCACGTTGAGGGTAAATTCAAAGGTACTCGTTTGCCCACACTGATCAACGGCGGTGTAGGTAATCTCGTGTACCCCAACGGGGAAAATCTGCGCGGCATCCGTACCCGAGCCCGAGGTGTTGGCCGGGGGCGTACCCATCGTCGTCATGATACTCCAGCTGTAAGTAATGGTACCGGTGGCGCAATCGACGGCCGTCACGCTGATGTCGGGCGCGCCCGTGGCGGTAAGGTCTACCTGGCAGACCGTGGTATCGGGGTTGTAGGCGTCGCTGGTATTGACGGTGAGGTCTTCGCCCTGGTAGGTCAGCGGCCCGGGGCCCGGAGTGGGGGCCGTAATGGCCAGCGCCGTGGGGGTGCTGACGCCCGTGGAATCGGGGTCAAAGTTGGGAGCGATGTTGTCGACCAGATAAATCTGGAGGTTAAAGCGCTCGTTGGGCGAGCTACTCAGCTCGTTGCCCGCATCATCTACGGCGGTCCAGCGGCGGACGATCCGACGGATAACGTTGGTGTGCGTCGTAATGGTCGTACAGCTAAAGGGATCGTCGAGCTCGTCGCGGAAGTTGATCGTGACGTCATCGTCACAGTTGTCGAAAGCTTCGGGGAGGAAGCCGGAACCGGGAGTGGTCATAAAATCATTGGTCCAAAAGTCGATGTCGCTATCGACGGTAGCACTTTGGCATTCGATTTCGATCTCGGCGGTCAAGCGACCGTTGGCCCGGATGGCTACGTCCGTAATCTGGGAGAGGTAGTTAGCCGGCACGGTCGTCTGGGGATCGACCCAGGTTGGATCTTCGTCGTCCGCTACCTCGATGGTGTAGCTGCAGGTGTTGGTATTGCCACTGTCGTCCGTGGCGGTGTAGGTAACGGTAGTGGTACCGATGTAGTATTGGTAGGTATCGAAGCCCCCGGGCGTGACGTTCATGACGTCGATGGAAGTGCCGTTGGGATCGTCGGGGTTGGCGTAGTTGACGTCGAGTTGGGCTACGTTACAGTTGTCCGTGGCGGTGGCGTGGGCCAGACCGCTAAAGTAGTCGATCACGAGTTCAAAACCACCGAAGGAGCCGGTACCGGCTGCGGCGTTATCCGCCACGTTGATGGTCCAGGTTCCGTTGGGATCCGAGCCGTTGGTCCGCAATTCAGCGATGAGGTCGGCAAAGGAATTATTGGTACCATTACCCGTGGGGTTGTAGTCGCAAATGCCATTATCGGCACAGACGACCCCAGCACCGCCAATGCCATCACCGAGGTCTTCGGCATCGGTAGTGGCGGCATCGTTGAAGGAAAGGGGCGAGCTGCTGTCGGCATTACTGAGGTCACCCGTACCCGTAGCGGTACCGGGGCGATCGATGACGAGCAGGCTTTCGCCAGTCGGAGCGGTGATGAGTAGGCTCAGGTTTCCGACGCGGGAGTGGGTCAGCTCCACATCCACCAGGCGGATGTCTTCGAGGAAGGCATCGGCGGGGATACCGCTGATCGTGACTGTCTCGTCGACTCCGGCGGGGTTGTTGTCGGGTAAGGCCGCATCGGCGCTGGTTGTGGAGTCCGTGGCGGAGCCGGGGCCCGTACCGGTGATGGCGGTGCGGCAATCGTAGTTGTCCGCTCCGTCGTAGTTGGTGCCGTAGGGGCTACCGGGAGGGGTCGTGGGGCAGGTGACGGTGGGCATCATATTGTCCTCGACCGTTACACTGAGCTCCACCTGGGAGCTTTCGTTGCCACCCGGCGTAAAATCATCGTCGATACTGACGAAGATGGTCACGGGGCTAGCCGTGATGTCCGCACAGTCGAAAATGAGTAGGGCTCCTCCTAGGATGGTAGAGCTACCGAGGAAGGTGTTGGAGGCATCGTAAAACTGATAGACCGACAGGGGGCAAGCCGCGCTGGTGATACCGAGGGTCGCCATCGTTACGGCGTCGAGCCCAGCCAATCCATCCGAATTGAGCTGAGTGGTGAGTACGATGGGCTGCGGAGGCGACGTGATGTCGCACTGTGCCGTGGCCCTTTGAAGGGAGAATACCGAGAAAAGCATCAGTAATACGGTCATGGGAAATGATCGCAACGTTTTCCGGTAAATGTCCATCCAGGGAGTGCTGTTCTGGGATGTACGATTTGAAAACATAGTGGAACGCTGTTTTGAGAGTTAGTAAATGGTTATAATAAGGTGTCCGTAGTACACTGGACCGAGGCCCAACAAACACCAGTTTCTTGGAAAATTAAGGGTAAGCCCGATCCACAGGTGGAGACTGTTGACCACAGGGCAATAGTTTTCTCACTAGATGAGCACCAAGCTTAGGACACCCACGAATCGGCGAGTGACTTTTGCCCTTTAA
The DNA here is from genome assembly GCA_937899855.1 of uncultured Saprospirales bacterium. Taxonomy (GTDB): domain Bacteria; phylum Bacteroidota; class Bacteroidia; order Chitinophagales; family Saprospiraceae; genus CALLVY01. The sequence goes on from CALCCH010000582.1 coordinate 9,230, forward strand.
CCCATCTCTAGTAAAGGCGATTGGTGTCATGACTTTGAAACCAGCCTAGAGAAAAATGAAAAGTTTAGAGATAATTAGATACTGTGTTGTAGTTTCTACAGTATTTTGGGACGAAAATGGCGGCTAGCGCTGTTTTCTTTGGGATGTGTGTTTAGGTGATGTCATAGGTTAATAATTTGTTTCGCATCTGTTTTTTGGAATATGGTGATAGTTTCAACTTCTTAAAGGTCAGTACGATGGAGAATGGAAAAAACAGAGTGAACCAGAGGGTTCTTGGGAGTGCGTTCGTATAATTTGGGTTTTTGGTGGCAAATCTTTATTGGGATTATTTTTATATTTAATCCAGCGCAAGGTAGAAAAAAAAATTGTAAATCACCAAATCGCACCCCAGATATTAGCTTTTCCGGCTACCGAAGCCTTTTCACCCCGGCCCCCAGGCCGCAGAAACCATCGCCACATGAAAATATTATACGCCCTGTTATTCCCCCTTTTATTTTTGAGCCAAGCCTATACGCAAAGCCCGCTCAACCTCCAACTCTTTGGCCAAGCCAACCGCGGCGACTCCCGGTACAGCGGCTGTTGGACCTACGTCGCTCCGGGTGGCACCGAGTACGCCCTCATCGGTACCTTTACGGGAACCGCAATCTACGATATTTCCGAGGCCAACGAACTGCGCGAACGCGGCTACGTACCCGGCCCTTCTTCCAACTGGCGCGAGATCACGGTGATCGGCGACTACGCCTACGTCACCACCGAAGGTAGCGGCAACGGCAGCGGCATGCAGGTCCTCGACCTCCGCCCCCTGCCCGACAGCATCCAACTCCTCAGCACCTTCGACTCCACCTTCACCCGCGGCCACATCATCCAACGCGACATCTACACCGAAGCACCCTACGTCTACATCTCTGGTACCAGTACCACCCAGGGCGTCCACATCCTGGACGTCTCCGATCCCGCCCAGCCAGTGGAGGTGGGCCTGTACAATCCCGGCTACTACATCCACGACTGCCACGTCAACGGCGACCTGCTCTTCGCCGCCGCTTTCTTCGAAGGCAAGATGGACGTGATCGACATCAGCGACAAAAGCCAACCGACCTTTCTCACCGACATCCCCGACATCAACGGCAATACCCACAGCAGTTGGCTAAGCGAGGACCGCAAATTCCTCTTCCTGGCCAGCGAACTCGACGGTACCCCCGGTCGTATCTTCAACATCGAAGACCTCGATAATATCTTTGCCGTGGCCACCTACTCGGCCAACCTCCAGAGCCTGGTTCACAACCCCTACGTCCGTGGCGACTTTGCCTTCATCTCCCACAATACCGAAGGCCTGCGCGTGGTCGACATCGCCGATCCCAATATCCCGGTGGAGGTGGGCGCTTACGATACCTTTAGCGGAAGTAGTGGTGGTTTTCGCGGCTTGTGGTCGGCCTGCCCTTACCTGCCTTCGGGCAAGATTATTGGAGGCAATCGCGAAGACGGCCTCTACGTCTGGACCTTCAACGACGCCCGAGCCGGCCGCCTGTGTGGGCAAGTGCTCGACGCCGCCACCGATCAGCCCATCAGCAATGCCATCATCATCGTGGAAGAAAGCGGGGACACCCTCCGCAGCGATTTCGAAGGGCGCTTTTGTTGGGGGGCACTGCCCGGTAGCTATACCCTGCGAACCAGTAGCGCCACTACCGTTTACACCACCGATCGGCGGAGCATCAACCTGATGGCGGGCAGTTTTGAGGATCTTATCATCCGGCTGGATCGGATCGTTGCCACGGACCCCTCCCCACCTCAGCTCTCGCCCCGGGTGTACCCCAATCCCGCCAGTGATCGCTGCGAATTGACGGGGGTGGTGGCAAAACGGGGCTGGTCCTTACACTGTCGCGATTTGAGTGGACGTTTGGTCCAACGTATTCCGGCGGGTGCGGATGGGCAGTTCCGTTGGTCGGTGGCGGATTGGGAGCGTGGCGTTTATCTTTATCAAGTGGTCGATCGGGAGGGGCGTTCTCGGGGAGGGGGGAAGTTATTGGTGAAGTAGCATTCACACGAATACCAAATATGATAAAAAAACTCAGTTTTTTTATCATATTTGACTATGTCTGCCTCTATTTTTAGAAATTGTATACAA
>CALCCH010000583.1 GCA_937899855.1 uncultured Saprospirales bacterium
CCTGGGCAGCAACAATTGGGCAGTCGACGGCAGCAAAACCGCCTCGGGTCATCCCATGCTCTGCAACGATCCCCACCTGAAGCTAAGCCTCCCCTCAATCTGGTACGAAATCCAAATCGTTACCCCCGAATACAATGCCTACGGCGCCAGCTTGCCCGGTCTGCCCAGTATCATCATCGGCTTCAACCAAAATATTGCCTGGGGCGAAACCAACGTAGCTCAGGACGTCAATGACTGGTACCGCATCGAATGGACCGACGATAGCAAATCGCATTACCTGCTGGACGGAGCGCCCGTGGCCACCGAATTGCGCGTCGAACGCTACGAAGTCAAGGGACTGGCCGAGGTCTACGATACCGTTCGGTATACCCACTGGGGCCCCGTGGTATACGAAGACCCCGAACACCCCCAACACGATTTGGCCATGCACTGGCTGGCCCACTACGAGCCCGAGGGCAACGACCTGACCGCTTTTTCCCTACTCAACCGCGCCCGAGGTTACGACGATTACACGACCGCACTGTCGGAATACCACTCTCCGCCACAAAATTTTGTCTTTGCCAGCAATACGGGTGATATCGGCATGTGGGTTAATGGTCAGTTTCCCATCCGACGGGGCGAGCAAGGACGTTTCGTTATGGATGGCAGTCAGACGGCCAATGGCTGGAGTGGATTTATTCCCCACGCCCACAAACCGCACGAAAAAAACCCGGGCCGCCATTTCGTCTTTTCCGCCAACCAGCGTTCCACCGATGCGCAGTACCCCTACTCCTACCACGGCAATTTTGAAGACTACCGGGGCCGCTACCTCTACCGCCAACTCGATAGCTTGCAAGGGATTACGGTGGAAGACATGCAAGCCCTGCAAAACGACAACTACTCCATCCAAGCCGAAGAGGCCCTCCCTCTGCTGCTGCGATTTGTCGACCCCCAAGCCTTGAATGCGGAGCAAAAACGCTATTACGAATTGCTGCGGGAGTGGGATTACCGCTTCGAAGCCGAGTTAGCGGCACCAGCGGTTTTTGAAAATTGGTGGACCCACTTTTACGACCTGACTTGGGATGAAATCCTCCAGCTGGAGGATCAAATGGAGATGCTGCGCCCGGAAAGCTGGCGATCCATTGCGCTACTCGAAAGCGATACGAGCCACGTATTTTTTGATTACCAAGGCAGTCCGCAGGTGGAAGGAGCTCGCGAAATCGCGCGGATGGCCTTCGACAGTACCTGTCAGGAATTGGTTCGCTGGGAATTGGACAACGGTCCGCTCCGCTGGGTCAACTACCAACAGCTCGATATCGCCCACCTGGCGCGGATTGCCGCCTTTACCCGGAGCGCAATCCCGGTGGGAGGCTACCGCCACGCGCTCAACGCCATCACCACCAGTACGGGGCCGTCCTGGCGGATGATCGTGGAGTTGGGCGATCCGGTGCGGGCCTACGGCGTGTACCCTGGGGGACAGTCGGGGAATCCCGGAAGTCGGCACTACGACGACATGATCGACCACTGGGCGCAGGGGCGGTATTATCCCCTACACTTCGTTCAATCGGTGGAGGAGGTGGCGGAAAAATCGTGGCGGAAGATGGAGTTGAACAATCAGTAATTACCGACCGAATCGAGGTTGGCTAAAAATTAGGACAAATGAAACAACTATCGCTTGGTATCGCAAGTATTATTTTGGTTGGTTTTCTGGGGCACCAGTTGGGGCCTTGGTGGATTATTGCGCCGGTGGCCGCGGTGGTGGCCTTGCTGCTGGATCGCAGCCCGGCGGTTTGTTTTGGGATGGGATTTGCGGCGGCCGCGCTGGTGTGGGGCAGTTACGCCAGTTGGCTGGATTGGTCCAATGCGGGTTTGTTGTCGCAGCAGATCGGGGTTTTGTTTCGGGGCTTGAGCGGGCTCCAACTGCTGGCGATCACGACCACGCTGGGGGGATTAGTGGGTGGCTTGGGCGCGCTGACGGGCAGCTTGGGGCGCCAGCTGATGCGGTCGTAATGCGTAAATATGGTCCATTTGGGGATTCCAAATTTGACTGCAGGTTAATTCTTTTGCCCGACATATTTTGGTAAAAAATTTGGGAAATGGTGCCGGATGAATTCTTTTTATTAGTTTTGGCAGGCAGAATTTGCACTGAAGACCACTAACCATCGACCAAATGAGAGAGAGTCCTGTGCTCAATGATCAAAACATTACCGACGATAAACCAAAAACTTTTCAAACCGTTTCCGATGCTGAGCCGCGATTGGTCCGGTCGGTGCGTTACTACCTCGATGTACTGATTTTTGGCGTGCAGAGCTACCGCGCCAATTACCCCGTTCCGCAGATTTCCAACAAATTATATTCCCGATTCATCGCTCGAACGGAGCGTGATTAGCAACGATTCTACCCAAAGCTTTGCTACCGATGGTGCGGTGGAGCTATGGGTGACCTTGTTAGAAAAAAACAACGTAAGAAACTTTATTCTTAACCAAAATTCATAATAGCATGAGGCAAATTTTTACGAAACTGAGCCTAATCCTAGTCGTCTTATTGATGGCAACTGGTGGGGCTCTTGCCCAGTTTACGGTGTCCGGTCAGGTGACGGACTCCGAAAATGAACCCCTAATCGGTGTGACGATTACCGTTAAGGGAAAAACCTTGGGAACCATTACCGATTTCAATGGTCGGTATTCCCTCGAAGTGCCCGGTACCACGGCCACGCTGCTTTTTAGCTACATCGGTTACGCTACCGTGGAGCAAGAAGTGAGCAGCAACGATCCCTCGGTGAGCATTACCCTCTCGGACGAGGCCACGCTGCTCGATGAGGTGGTCGTAACGGGTTTGGCCTCTTCGGTCAAAAGAAGTAACCTGGCCAATGCCGTTGCTACGGTTAACTCCCAGGAACTGACCGGGATCACCACCCAACAAACGGTAGATGGAGCCCTTTACGGTAAGATGACCGGGGTCAATGTGGTCAGTAGTGGTGGCGCACCCGGTGGTGGTATCGCCATTCGCCTGCGGGGGGTTTCCTCCTTGAGCGGCAACAACCAGCCCCTGTTTATCGTCGATGGGGTTTACATCAGTAATGCGGAAATCCCCAGTGGTTTGCGTTTTGCGTCGGGTGCCAACTCGGGTACGGAAGAAGGGGCCTCCAATCGGCTTGCCGACCTCATCCCCGACGATAGCGAATCCATCGAAGTACTAAAAGGAGCCTCGGCCGCCGCCATCTACGGAACGCGGGCCAATGCCGGGGTAGTCATCATCACGACCAAGAAAGGTCGGGCGGGTAAGACCGACATCTCCCTGTCCCAGGACTTTGGGATCAACACCATCCAACGCTTTATCGGACGGCGTCAGTATACCGCCGCCGAAGTCGCCGAGCGCTTCAACGAAACCGAAGCCGATCGCTTCCGGGCCGCCGAAGCCGCGGGTGAGATTTTTGATTACGAGGAAGAGATCTACGGTGAAACGGGTTTCATCTCCGACACCCGCATCAAAGTCAGTGGGGGTAATGAAAAAACCCAGTTCTTCTTTGGTGGTGGCATCCGCGACGAAGGGGGTATCATCAAAAATACGGGATACGACCGCCGTTCGGCCCGCTTGAACATCAACCACAAGATTTCGGATAACCTGAAATTCAACATCTCGACCAACTACATCAATTCTTACTCGCGTCGGAGCTTTACGGGTAACGAAAACGAAGGGGGATTGAGCTATGGCTATACCCTGGCTTTCACCCGCGACTGGGTCAACCTCTTCCCCGATGCCGATGGCACCTACCCGCTTAACCCCAACTTTGCGGGTAACCCCATCTTCGTACGCGATCAAACCCGCAACGACGAAAGAACCAACCGCCTGATCCAAGGGGTGGGCGTGGATTGGAAAATCTTCCAGCAGGATAACCAAATCCTCCAGTTGAAGGTCAACGGAGGTATCGACTTTTTCTTCCACGAAACCGACGTCTACGTACCGGAAAACCACCAGTCGCAAATCGACGTTCAAAACGGTTTTGTCGGTCGGGGGAAAAATAAAATCTTCAACAGCAACTACCAGGCTTTCTTGGCCCACGACTACTACACGGAAGGCAACATCAACTTCAGTACGCAGGTGGGTATTTCTTACCTGAACTTCGAGCGCGACCTGATCTACAACCAAACCACGCAATTGCTACCCCTCCAAAACAACTTGACCCTCGGTGGAGTACAAGAAATCAACCAGCGCATCGAGTTGGAAGAGGAATTTGGTATCATCGCGCAGGAGCAAGTTAACATCGACGACAAAATCATCGGTACCGTTGGGGTGCGTTTTGACAAGTCGAGCCTGAATGGTGATCCCAATCAGTTTTTCGCCTTCCCCCGCGCCTCGCTGGCCGTCAACATCGCCAACTTTGACTTCTTCCAGTCCGCTACCTTCGACGCCCTCAAGGTTCGGGTAGCCTACGGAGAAACGGGTTCGAGTGCGGACTTTGGTTCGCTCTACACCCCCTTTGCCCCCACCAACATCGCGGGCAACTTCGGTACCGCCGTACAGGGTTCGCAGGGGAATACCACGCTGGACCCCGAGACCTCTCAGGAAATCGAATTCGGAATTGACGTTTCGATCCTCAAAAAGCTGAACCTGGAGGTGACCTACTACAATCGTAACGTCAACGACCTGCTTTACGACCGCTCGCTCCCCGCTTCCTCGGGCTTTAGCAACGAAGAACGCAACGACCTCGATTTGGTCAACCGCGGTTTGGAAATTGGCCTGAACATCAGCCCCGTAGAGAACAAAAACTTTAGCTGGAATAGCGGTGTCAACTTCTGGTTCAACCGCTCGGAAATCACCCGCTTGGGTATTGTCGACAGTGAAGTGGGTGATGGTGACGAAGACATTCCTTCTTTCGTTCCCCCCGGCGTGGCCTTTGGCCTGGGTCTGGGTACCTTCTTCATCGACGAAGGCTCGCCAATTACGGCCCTCTGGGGCAATGGTGACGATGGTGCCGAAATCATCGGTGACGTAGAGCCCGACTTCCAATTGGGTTGGTCGAACAGCTTCTTCATCGGCGAAAATCTGACCGTCAACTTCCTCGTTCACTGGAAGCAAGGTGGCGACGTACTCAACCTCACCCGTCTGCTGACCAACCTCGGAGGTACCACTCCGGCGGAACTGGATGAGCTGGAAGGCTTTATCGAAGATGCTTCTTACTTCCGTCTGCGGGAGATCGGAGCTTACTACAAGATTCCCCTCAGCAGCACCTTTATCGAGTCGATCCGTTTGGGCTTATCGGGTAGAAACCTCTTCACGCTGACCGACTACAGCAGCTACGATCCCGAGACGTCGACCAAAGGGGGTGGCGGTTTATCCACCGGAATTGAAGTAACGCCTTTCCCCAGCTCGCGTCAGGCTTATTTCCACCTCACCCTTAACTTTTAATCCAAGAAGAAGATCATTATGAAAAATATATTTCAATTTTTACTCTTATTAGCCGGGGTCTTCGCCTTCCAAGCTTGTGAGCTGGAAAACGACGTCAACCCCAACGCCTCGACCATCGGCTCGGTGGCCCAGGATGCTACCCAGACGGAGCTCGATCTGCTCGTTGCGGGCATCGAGGCCGATACCCGGGAGGGATTTGGCACCTACATTACCGCCACGGGATCGGTTTCCCGTGAGTTGTACCTCTTTGACGCCGATCCTCGGAATACGGAGGAATTGCTGGGTAAAGAAGGAGCGGGTTTGGACAACAATACCTTCTACCTTACCGCCCCCTACAACACGCGCTACCGGGTCATCAAGACCTGTAATATCCTTCTGGACGCCCTCGACAATACCAGCTCGGTCGACGATGCGGCCAAGCAGGGCTACCGCGGTTTTGCCAATACCATCAAGGCACTGATGTACCAGCAGGTGCTGGATATGTTGGGTACGAATGGCCTGCGTTTTGACGTAGCCGACCCCGATGACCTCGGTCCCTTCCTCAACGAAACCGCCTCCTTCGAGGCCGTCGCTACCCTGCTCAATACCGCCAACGACCAACTGCGGGGCGGAGAGTTCCTCTTTAGCCTCTCCCCCGGCTTTGCGGGCTTTGATACCCCGGCGACCTTTGCCCAGTTCAACCGGGCCCTGGCCGCACGACTGGCCGCACGGGCGGGCAACTACGGTGCCATCGCTGGCTTCCTCGCCGATTCTTTTATCGATGCGGCGGGCGACCTGAGCACGGGCCCCCGGCACGTATTCAGCTTGACCTCGGGAGACATCCTCAACCCCGTTTTCCGTCCCGCCAACCAGAGTGGGGACCAGATTTTTGCCCACAACTCGGTCATCGACGAAGCCGAAGCGGGTGACCTGCGTCTGGACAAGTTCAACACCCGCCAGGATACGTCGATCCAGGATGGTTTGGCCAGTTTGTACGAAAGTGCCCTCTACGCCAACTCCACCGCGCCCATTGACATCATCCGCAACGAGGAATTGGTCCTGATCGATGCCGAGGCAAAGATCCAAACCAATGACCTGCCCGGTGCGGTTGCCGCTCTCAACGTCATCCGCAACGCCGCGGGACTCGCCGATTACGCCGGTGCTGAGACCGTGGAGGCTTTGACGGATGAGCTCCTCGTCCAACGGCGCTATTCGCTCTGGGGCGAAGGCCACCGCTTCGCCGACCTGCGCAAGTACGGCCTCCTGACGCCGGATTTCTTGCCCATCGATCGCGACGGAGACATCATTCACCAGGTCTTCCCCATTCCGTTGACGGAAGCCCAATAAGTAAGGTTCGCCTTGCTTCCCAAAGCGCTAATCGGCTCGTCCGATTAGCGCTTTTTTTTATTCGATTCCGTAACTTGCGCCCGAAAAAACATTCCACCTTACTTATGCCAACCGATTCGATTCACCGCATCGCCCAAGCGCTCCAACTGCCCGCCAATAAGGTCAGCAATACCCTCCGCCTGCTGGGAGAAGGCGCCTCCATCCCCTTTATCGCCCGCTACCGCAAAGAAATGACGGGCTCGCTGGACGAGGTCCAGGTCGCCGATATCCAGCGGGAGCACAAACGCTTGGAGGATTTGGAAAAACGCCGGCAAAGTATCCTGCAATCCATTGAGGAACAGGGGAAACTGACGCCCGAGCTGCGCCGCCGGATCGAAGGCAGCTACGACCTGACCGAATTGGAGGACCTCTACCTGCCCTACAAAAGAAAGCGCAAGACCCGCGCCAGCGTCGCCCGGGAAAAGGGACTCGGCCCCCTGGCCGAAAGCTTGTGGGAACAAGGACCGCAGGCCCCCCAGCGCTTGGCCCAGGATTACCTCAGTGAAGCCGTCGCCGATGTCGACGAAGCCCTGCAAGGGGCCCGCGACATCCTCGCCGAGCGCATCAACGAGGACCAACGGGCGCGCAACAGCGTCCGCCGTAGCTTTGAACGGGGCGCCACGATCAAATCCCGCGTGGCGCGGGGCAAGGAGGAGGATGGCGCCAAGTATCGCGACTATTTTGAATTTGAGGAAGCCCTTAAAAAGTGTCCCTCCCACCGCCTGCTGGCCATCCGCCGGGGAGAGGAAGAAGGCTTTCTCCGGGTCGGTATCGGCCCCGATTCCGAGGAAACGCTTTACCACCTGGAGCGCCAGTTTGTCAAAAACCGCAGTGCGGCAGCCGAGCAAGTTCGGGAGGCCCTGCGGGAAGGGTACAAACGCCTGCTGGCTCCCTCCATCGAAACGGAATTTCGCAACCTGTCCAAAACCAAGGCGGATGCCGAAGCCATCGACGTCTTTACCGAGAACCTGCGTCAGTTGCTGCTCGCCGCCCCCCTGGGGCAAAAACGCGTCCTGGCCATCGATCCTGGCTTTCGGACGGGCTGTAAGGTCGTCTGCCTCGACGCCAGCGGTCACCTCCTGCACAATGGTACCATTTTCCCCCACCCTCCCCAATCACGCCGCACCGAAGCCATCGACTCCGTACTGGATTTGGTCCGGCGCCACCGCCTGGAGGCCATCGCCATCGGTAACGGCACGGCGGGTCGGGAAACCCTGAGTCTTTTTCGCGACGTCGACTTTGGCCAGGCGGTACAGCTTTTTTTGGTCAACGAAAGTGGGGCCTCTATCTACTCCGCCTCCGCCATTGCCCGCGAGGAGTTTCCCGATCAGGACGTCACCGTCCGCGGCGCCGTATCGATCGGTCGGCGGCTGATGGACCCCCTAGCGGAGCTGGTCAAGATCGATCCCAAGTCAATCGGAGTGGGTCAGTACCAGCACGACGTCAACCAGGGGCAGCTCAAGGAGAGCCTGGATCGGGTGGTGGAGAGCTGTGTCAACTCGGTGGGGGTCAATTTGAATACGGCGAGCAAGCACCTGCTGACCTACGTTTCGGGACTGGGCCCTAGTCTGGCGCAAAACATCGTTGACTACCGGCAGGAAAAGGGGCAGTTCCGATCGCGGGAAGAGCTCAAGGGGGTTGCCCGGATGGGCAATAAGGCCTTTGAGCAAAGTGCGGGCTTTTTGCGGATCCGCGATGCCCAGCACCCACTCGACAATACGGCCGTACACCCCGAGCGCTACGCCCTGGTGGAGCGAATGGCCCGCGATCTGGATTGTAGCCTGATTCAGTTGATCGAACAGCCGAGTTTGCAAAAGAAGATCCCCCTGCGGCAGTACGCCAGCGAGGAGGTGGGCCTACCGACCCTCAACGATATTTTGGCGGAATTGCAAAAGCCGGGTTTGGATCCCCGGGGCACGGCGCAAGCTTTTGAATTTGCGCAGGGGGTCAATAGTATTGAAGATGTGAAGGTGGGGATGGTGCTGCCGGGGATCGTGACCAACGTCACCAATTTTGGGGCCTTCGTCGATATTGGGGTGAAGCAGGATGGCTTGGTACACATTTCTCAGCTGGCCAACCGTTTTGTCAAAAACCCCGCCGACGTAGTCAAGCTACAGCAGCGGGTCAAGGTCCGGGTACAGGAGGTGGACCTGAAGCGCAAGCGCATTCAACTATCGATGAAAGAGGTCTAAATGCAAAAATGGAGCTTTATGAAGTCAGTATCTACTTGGTCCTGGTACGCACTTTTGCTGCTGGCGGGGGCTTGTCAAGGACAGCGGCAGGCCGCCGACCGGACCCGCTTTTCGCCCCGGCAGGAATTGGTCCTGCTGGATAGCCTGGCCGCCACCCAGGCCGTTATCCGCGATGCCGAAGAAGGCTTTTTCGACCGCGTTGGCATCCTCGACATGTCGATCCAAATGCGGCGCAACTACCCCGATACGACGCCCTGGGAACGGGTACGGACCGACTACCAGCGTTTTTTACAGGCCGACGTCACCAGTTTTAGCCCCACCGAAAAGGAACAATTGCGTACGACCTTCCGCCGTGCCCACGCACTGTGCGAGGCGCTTCATCCGAGCATTTTCCCGGGGGAGTTGAAGCTGATCAAATCCAAGGGCCAGCCCTACGGGCCCCTGACCTTTTACACCCGCGAGAATTGCATCGTCATTCCACAGGGCATACTCGGCGCTGGCAATGAGGAAGGCCTGCTGGATGTGGCCCTCCACGAAATTTTTCACATTTACTCCCGCTACCACCCCAAAACGCGAAACGCACTCTACGCCCTGATCGGTTTTGAGGCCCTCCCCGCCGACCAAATGCTTTATCCACAGGTGCTGCGCAAACGCATTCTTTTGAACCCCGATGGCATCAACTGTGCCTACCGCATCCAACTGCGAGGGGCGGATACCAACCCCATCCAAGCCATTCCCTTGATCGTAGCCAATGAAGATCAATTTCTACCCGAGAAAGACAATTTTTTCGGTTATCTAGCTTTTAATTTATACGAGGTGGAAACGCCCCGGAACGCCCCCATCAAGGTGCGGACGGATGAAGCGGGCTTCAGTACCCTCAACTTACGGGAGCACCCCGATTTTTTTGAACAGATTACGGACAATACGCAGTACATCATCCACCCCGATGAAATCATGGCGGACAACTTTATGCTGCTGGCTTCGGGGCAAACCGGAGCGGGCCGCAGTCCTACCGGTCAGGACTTGCTAAAAGCCGTCGAACGCATCCTGCGTCAGTCCCAATGAGGGGGCATCGGTGCCAAACTAGCCCCCAACCACCAAAACCAAAACGCTATGCGCCCATTGCTTTTACTTTGCAGTGCCCTATTGTTCCAGGCCCCTTCCGGGTCGGCCCAGGCCGATTTGCCAAAGGAAGACATTCTAGAGGCCATCGCAATGATCCTGTCCCTGCCCGAAACCGAGGCCCTCTATCAGCACAGCTTTACCGAAGGCCTGACGCTCCTACTCTACCAGCCCGAGCGGCCCTACGTTGGCAACCGCCGAACCGATGTGGGCTTTTACCACAACCTCAGCGATCGCGACTTCTCCCGTTTCCCCCGACCGGTCCAACTCCTCAACCGCTTTCAAGCGGCAGATTTTGACATCGAACCCCGTTACCTCACCCATTTGGGCATCACCACGAGTCCCAATCGGATTCGGATTGGCCTTTCCTCCACCTTGTTTGAGGATGAAGACTTTTACCTGGCCCAGTTTGCCCTGGTTCGGGAAAACAGTGAGGCCGACTGGGAAATTCACTCTCGATATTTTGAAATCCGTTAAGTCCATTCCCCTTGCGTCGTCTCCTTCGCTTGCTTTTCTACCAGTACCCCCGCGTGAGCCTCACCGCTTTCTTGCTACTCGCCATCGCCTACTGGAATTGCCTGCCCGATCCGCTGTTTAAAGACCCCACCTCCCTGGTGCTGGAGGCGCGCGACGGTCAGCTACTCAGCGCTCGGATCGCCAGCGATGGACAATGGCGTTTTCCCCGACGCGATAGCCTCCCCGAACGCTTCGTTCGGGCCCTGGTTGAATTTGAAGATCGGCGCTTTTTTCGCCACCCCGGCATCGACCCCATTGGGCTGGCCCGGGCCCTGCGGCAGAACTGGGACGAGGGTCGGATCGTGAGTGGTGGCAGTACCTTGAGCATGCAGGTCATTCGGCTGGCGCGGAAGGGGAAGCGGCGATCGCTATGGCAAAAAGTCATCGAAATGGTGCTCGCCTCGCGTTTGGAGCTGACGCACAGCAAGTCCGACATTTTGGCCCTCTACGCGGCTCACGCTCCCTTCGGGGGTAATGTCGTGGGACTCGACGCCGCCGCCTGGCGCTACTACGCCAAATCGCCACAACTGCTTTCCTGGGGAGAGGCCGCCACGCTGGCCGTACTGCCCAATAGCCCCGCCCTCATCCATCCGGGCCGCAACCGGGATGCCCTGCTCGCCAAACGCAATCGCCTGCTGGATCGCCTGGTACAAAGCGGCACTATCGACGCGATAACGGCCGAACTGGGCCGGGCCGAGACCCTACCCGAACGGGACAATACCCAGGACCACGAGGGCCCCCACCAGGGCAAACCCCCCAAAACGGAAATT
>CALCCH010000584.1 GCA_937899855.1 uncultured Saprospirales bacterium
GGCTAAGCCGAGCGAGAAGAAAAGGGCCAGGATGGAGCTCCGAATGAGTAGAGGCATAGCTTGAACAACTTTGTTGCCAGTGGAGAAGGTAGTAAAAATGCCCTAAACCCCATAAAATTCGGCTTAGTAGAACGATCGCCACATTTCCTCTTTTGGTGTTTCTTCCCCCGGACAGTTTAGATAAAATTAACGCTGGAAAGCCTTGGAAATAAAGCTTTTGTGCTATTTTTGTGGAGATTTTCCACCCGTGATGATAACCCCGTTGACACCTTCTGGTTTTTAATCCACTAAATCCATTCTTTGACATGAAAAAAACTTTACTCCTTTCCGTTGTTGCCCTGCTGTTGAACGTCAGCCTTTCGGCGCAGTGCACCGAACTTTTCATCTCTGAATACGTCGAAGGCTACGCCAACAATAAGGCCATCGAAATCTACAATCCTACCGACCAGGTCATCGACCTGTCGCAGTACTCGCTGGTGCGTTTTCGCAACGGCCAAACCAATCCCGAACCCGAGCGTTACGTCCAGCTACCCGATGACGACATCCAACCCTACGACGTTTACGTCATCGTCATCGATCAGCGCGATACCTCCCTGTGGGATTCCCAGTTTGACAAGCCCGCTTGGAATGGTTTTAACCTCATCGACACCCTCCGCGACTTCATCACCATGGAGCCCCTGACCGATTCCTTGGGCAATTTCCTCTTTGGCCCCCAGTACCAAGATGGCAATGCCTTGTTTGGCAACGAGTACAACGAAGAATACGACCTCCAGTGCAAGGCCGACGCCTTTCTCTGTCCCACCTTTGAAGAAAGCAATGCCATGTACTTCAACGGCAACGATGCCGTGGCCCTCATCCAGGGCACGGTCCTCAGCCCCACCGGCGACAACCTGATCGACGTAATTGGCGTCATCGGCGAAGACCCCGAACTGACCATCGGCGAGCCCGCCTGGGTAGATGCCAATGGCTTCTGGGTGACCCGCGATCGCAGCATCGTCCGCCGTCCAGAGGTGACCGAAGGTCGCAATGCCCCTACGGAAGTGATCGCGCAAGCGGGTGGTTCCTTTATGGGCGAGGAGTGGATCAGCTACCGCAAAGACAATTTCTCCTACCTGGGCGTACATACCTGCGATTGTGCTTCGGGCCAGCAGTTTGACCGTTTCAGCTGCTCGACCGGGCCCATCGCTTCCACCTTTGAGCTGAGTCAGGTAAACTTCCAGATTTTCCCCAATCCCAACGCTACCGGCAACCTGACCATCACGGCCGAGGCCAAAATCGAGCGGGTCGACCTCTTCAACGTCGTCGGCCAGCAGTTGGGCGGGGAGCGCTTCGGTGGCGATGTCGAACAGGTCAACCTCGACATCAGCGAGCTGCAGCGTGGCATCTACCTGATCCACGTCGTCTTTGAAGGCCGCCAGTTGGCAATTCAGAAATTGGTGGTGGAATAAGCGGCGCAACTACTACTAAAAGAGGCTCTCGATCATTCGGGAGCCTCTTTTGCGCTGGCAAATTGCCCTCTAAAACGGCTAAAAATAAAACAGACTCATGAAACTACCTTCTCTCCTGTTGCTCTTCCTCGGTCTGGCGAGTTCCGGGCTGTGGGCGCAGACCTATACCTTTTCCGGCAGCATCACCGATGCGGACAACGGCGAAACCCTCATCGGCGCCACCGTAAGTGCCGACGGCACCGGCGTAACCACCGACTTTGACGGGAACTTTAGCCTCGAATTGCCCGCGGGTGACCACGTCATCACCTTTTCCTACGTAGGCTACACCCCCGAAGAATTCCTCATCAAACTCAACGGAGACCTCGACCGCGACATCCTCCTACGCCCCGAAACCAACGTCCTCGACGAGGTGGTGGTGACCTCGGATATCGCCATCGAACGGGAAACGCCCGTGGCTTTCTCCAATATTCCTACCGCCCAGCTCGACGAAGAATTGGCCGCCCAGGATTTGCCCATGGTACTCAACTCGACGCCCGGGGCCTACGCCACCCAGAGCGGTGGCGGCGATGGCGACGCCCGGATCAGCATCCGGGGTTTTGATCAGCGCAACGTCGCCGTAATGCTGGATGGCATTCCGGTCAACGATATGGAAAACGGCCGCGTTTTTTGGTCCAACTGGTTTGGGCTAGACCTGGTTACCCAAACCATGCAGGTCCAACGTGGATTGGGGGCTTCCAAGCTCTCGGTACCCTCGGTAGGAGGAACGATCAACATCCTGACCAAGGGCATCGACGCCAAGCGGGGCCTGCGTTTTCGGCAGGAACTGGGCAACAATGGCTTTACCCGCTCCACCCTGGGCTTGACTTCGGGGCGGCTGAAGAGCGGCTGGGGTTTCTCCCTAGCGGGCTCCTACAAGCGGGGCGACGGCTGGGTAGATGGCAACTTTACCGAAGGTTATTTTTACTACCTCCGTATCGATAAGGAATTGGGCGATCACGTCCTCAGCTTTCAGGGTTTTGGAGCGCCTCAAGAACACGGCCAGCGCAGCTTTACGGCCGAAATTGGGCAAGTGGATACGGCTTTTGCCCTCGAAGTGGGGGTCCCCCAGGAGGCCATTGGTGCCCTGCTGGTCAAGAACAAGGGTCGTCGTTACAACGAGCACTGGGGCTGTGCCAACGGGCGGGATGAGAATGGCGACTGTATTGGAGGGGAGATCCTCAATTCGCGGCGCAATTTTTACCACAAGCCGCAGTTTAGCCTCCGCCACTCCTGGCAACCCAGCGATCGCATCTTTTGGTCAAACGTGGCCTACCTCTCGATTGGCAATGGGGGAGGGACCGCCCCCGACGGCTCGGGCATTCCCTTCGATGATCAGGATCAGCGGGACTTCCAGGCCGCTCGCGACGCCAACGTACCCACCTTCTTTAACCCCTCGGGACTGTCGAACGGCATCCTCCGGGCGAGCATCAACAACCACTTTTGGTACGGGGTACTGTCGACGGTAAATTACAACATCCGCAATGACCTGACCCTTTCGGCGGGAATCGATGGCCGCTACTACCGCGGGGAGCACTACCGCGAGGTACACGACTTGCTGGGGGGAACGGGTTTTACCCTGGATAGCCTGCAAGTGGGCGACCGCTTTGATTACGACTACACCGGCTTTGTACGTTGGTTGGGCGGCTTTGCGCTTTTGGAGTACAAGCAGGGGCCCTGGAGTACCTTCGTCAACTTTTCGCGGGCGACTTCGGATTACCGTTTTGTCAACAATTTTACCGGACTGGAAATCGACTGGGTCAACGTACCCACCACCACGGTCAAGGCGGGAGCGAAGTACAACATCAACCGCCGGCACGGGGTATTTGCCAATGCGGGTTGGTTGGACAAGGCCCAGCGCTACAGCAACGTCATCATCACCAACTTCTGGACCAATGATGCGGACGGACGGATTGCCAACAATTTTGAAAACGAAAATATCCAGGCGATTGAGTTGGGCTACAATTACAAAAGCCCCACCCTCGCCGTCAACGTCAACGGTTACTACACCATCTGGGGCAATAAGCCCCTCGACCGGCTGCCCACCGTAGCCGAAGATCCCAACGATCCCGATTCGGATCGCATCCCCGTCAATATCCCCGGGGTAGATGCCCTGCACCGGGGGATCGAAATCGACTTTGCCTACCGCCCCTTCAAAAACCTAACCATCGAAGGACTGGCCTCGGTGGGTGACTGGATCTGGAACTCGGGCGATACCGTCGAGGTGGTTCTACCCAATCAGGTTTACAGCTACGATTTCGATGCTACCGGGGTACACGTGGGGGATGCGGCCCAACTACAATTTGGGGGGCTCGTGCGCTATTCGCCCATCAAGGGCAGCTACATCAAGCTGCGGGCCACCTACTTTGGCCGCAACTTTGCCAACTTTGACCCCGAATCCCTCCGCGGGCCCGACGTCCGCCGCGATTCCTGGCAGATGCCCGATTACACCCTGTTTGATTTACACCTGGGCTACCGCTTCAAGGTGCGGGGCGTACAGCTCGCCCTGCGGGCCAGCATCATCAACTTGTTCGATACGATCTATATTTCCGACGCCCGCAACAACGACGATTTCAACTCCCCGGCCTTTAGTGATTTCGATGCCAAATCGGCTTCGGTATTTGTCGGACAGGGCCGCCGGGGCACCGTAACCCTACAAATCGACCTTCAATAAACGCTCAATCAATGATCCTCCATAAAATGTTCCTCATGAATAAATTTCGCTTTACTGCGCTACTGCTACTCCTGGCCTGGACCACCAGTGAGGCTCAAATCGATATTGCCAACGCTCGCTCGATGAGCGAAGGCTCCACCGTGACCATCAAAGGGATCGCGACCAATGGGGCCGAACAGGGCATCATCCGCTACATTCAAGACGATACGGGTGGACTACCGGCCTACCCCGGTACCGGCTCGGTAGGCGATTTTCCCGACGATGTCCGGCGGGGTGATCTCGTCGAAGTAACCGGGGTGATCAAATCCTTTAACGGCCTGCTCGAAATCGACCCGATTACGGCTTACAACGTGGAGTCGCGCGACAATGCCCTACCCGAACCCAAGTTGATCACCCCCGATCAGCTCAACGAAAGCAACGAAGGCCTGCTGGTCCGTTTGGAGAACGTCCGCTTTAAAAATGGGGGCGGCATCTTCTCCGGTGGCGTGTACGAGTTCGAAGCCGCCGGCGAGAGTGGGGTCATTTTTCTACGGACCAACCACGGTCTGATCGGTACCAACATCCCCCTGGCCAACGTCAACCTGACTGGTTTGGCCTCGGAGTTCAACGGCAACCACCAATTGTTGCCTCGCGACGCCAGCGATCTTGAGATTGCCGATGATTTTTTCATCACTTCCTCCCTGCGTCAGTCCGATATTGCCAAGGATGGCTTTACCATCTCCTGGAACACCAATACGACCGGAACGTCCAACCTGCGCTACGGTACCGACCCGAGCAACTTGGATATTGACCTTACCGTGGGTGGGTCCAATACCAGCCACAGCATCAGCCTGAGTGGACTGGATCCCGCTAAAATTTACTACGTACAAGCCTATTCCGATAACGGCAGCACAACCATCAACTCCGGGGTGGAGGTATTCAGTACCGCTTCCAACTCCAATGGCTTTATCGAAATTTATTTCAACTACCAGGTCGACGGCAGTTTCTCCAACGGTGCCTACGCCGATGATTACACCCCCATCGCCCTGGAGGCCGCGATTATTGATCGCATTCGGGCGGCTCAGTCGACCATCGACGTATCGGTGTACAATACCAACCGCAATCCCATCATCAATGCGCTTACGGAGGCCTACAATCGGGGCGTACAGGAACGTTTAGTCACCGATAACGAGACGTCCAACCTGGCGCTACAAGAGCTGATGCCTCCCTTCCCCGTCGTCCGGGGCAATGCGGAGGGTTTGATGCACAACAAATTCTTTGTGATCGACGCCGAGAGCGAGACCAACTCCTGGGTCATCATGGGCTCGACCAATATGACCCAGCAGAATATCGGAGAGGATCCGAACAACACCATTCACATTCAAGACCAGGCCTTGGCCCGTGCCTACACCATCGAGTTTGAGGAATTGTGGGGGGCAGACGGAGCGGAGCCCGGAATTTTTAACGTGCGGTTTGGTGCCCAGAAGGCGCGCAATACCCCGCGTTTGTTCGTGATCGGTGGGGTTCCGGTGGAATCTTACTTTTCGCCCACGGACAACACCACGGTGGGCATTACCCAGGCCCTGGCAACGGCGGAAGAAGACGTGGAGTTTGCCCTACTGACCTTCACCAACAACGAACTGGGTGCCGCCATCATCGATGCCCACCGCGATGACGTAGACGTACGGGGCATCATCGAAAACATCAACGACCAGGGTGGCGAATTTGATTTCCTACAAAGTAATGGGGTCAATGTAATCGACGATACCGGCAGTCGCCAGCTTCACCACAAGTACTGTATCATCGACGCCACCGCCCCCGATTCCGACCCGATGGTGGTGACGGGCTCGCACAACTGGTCGGGCGGTGCCGAAACGCGCAACGATGAAAATACCTTGATTTTTCACAGTGCCAGCATGGCCAATATCTTTTTACAGGAATTTGAGGCGCGTTGGTGTGAGGCGCAGGGAGGTGGCAACTCTTGCGTAACTTCGACCGAAGCGGTGGAGGGCATCGAGGGTTTTACGGCCACCATCAGCCCCAACCCCGCCGTTGACGTGGCCGTCATCGATCTGAATCTGGATCGGCGGGCTGATCTCGTGATTCGCTTGCTCGATCTGAATGGCCGCACCCTCCAGGCCAAGCTGCTCGGAGGTACCGAAGGCCACCTGACCGAACGGTTGTCCCTGGGGGCTTTACCCGCGGGCACCTATCTGGTGAGTTTTGAAGTGGAGGGAAAATCGGTGGTCCGTAAACTACAAGTCCTTCCTTAGTGTTAGTTGGTAAATTTGGCTCACATGATCGCAAATAAACGTAAGACCGTATTTCAGTTCAAACAGTTTGACATCCACCAGGATCGCTGCACCATGAAGGTGGGCACCGATGGGATTATGCTCGGGGCCTGGGCTCCGGTAGACGCCGCCCGTCGGGTGCTCGACATCGGAACGGGCTCGGGGGTGATTGCCATCATGCTGGCGCAGCGCGCGCCGGAGGCGGCGATTACGGCGGTGGAGATCGAGGAGGCCTCGTTTACCCAGGCTCGGGATAATATGGCGGCTTGTACCTGGTGCGATCGCCTCGTGGCGGTTCACCAGTCGATTCAAGATTTCTCGCGGCAGCAGACGGAACGTTTTGATTTGATCGTGAGTAATCCGCCCTTTTTCTCGGGGGGGACCTTTTCTCACAACCAGGATCGCAACAGCGTCCGCCACACGGTCAAGCTGCCCAATGGGGATTTGCTGTCGGCGGCGCGCAACTTGTTGGCACCGACCGGGCGCTTTTGCGTGATTCTTCCACATTTGGAGGGGCTGCGATTTGTGGAGCTGGCCCGTTCGTACAAACTGTACTGTACCCGGATGACGGAAGTGTTTCCCACGGCGGAGAAACCGGTTGAGCGTTTGTTGTTACAATTTGAGCCCGAGGCGCGGGAGGTCCAGGATGATCGTTTGATCATCCAACGGTCGGGCGAGCGCAACGACTACAGCGAGGCTTACGTGGCTTTGACGCAAGACTTTTACACGATAATGTGAGGACGGAAGAGGGGAAGGAAAAAGATGCTGGAGTGCATTTTGGCAAATACTAAAAAAGGGAGGCAATTGGCCTCCCTTTTTTAGTCGTTTTCTCAACTCATACTAACGCTGTGGTCAGGTGATTCCGCGATTAATTGCTTAGCGAGATCAAGAATTCTGGTGTCCTTTAAGCTAATGATACCCCCTTCCGGTCCCGGCTGTAGGTGACGACCCGTAATGTCTCCCTCTTCATATTTCTGGGCGCCAAAATAGTTGCGTACCGTTTGCTCGGATAAGGCCAGGTGGCTGGCGATCCTTTGTACACTGCCGGTCGGAAGTCTGTGCTTGATGTTCCTCAGTTCCTTGAAAGTAATATTCATAAACGGAAGTTTTAGATTAGATAATTAAATGTAAATGGAGTTGGAATTACATGTATCTGGAAATTAGTGCTTTTACCACATTTATCAAAGTAATAACCTACTAAAAATGAATATTGTTCGGTTTTTGCGGTAAAATGGCAGCAAAAAAGTGGTAGGCCGTTTAAAAATAACCGCGTAATTGAAATGCTAGAAACCATCTCAAAAATATACTTTACTGGCGTGAATCTCCTTCGTCGATTTGGGCTACGACAGGGTCATCTACGCCCCTACTTCGTTGCCAAAAGCGTCATCCCGATAAAAATCGGGAGCTATGCTCCGTTTTGGCGCCTCGTAGGGACGTAAATGACCACTCCC